>NZ_AUTL01000155.1:0-37999 GCF_000498015.1 Pseudoalteromonas sp. TAE79 | reverse complement strand
TGCATATTCCGGAGCATCGTGAACAGTGATTCCGGCCCATCGTGAACACCCGTTCTGGTTTTAGCGTGAACGCTCATTCCGGTTTTATCGTGAACACTTTTGACTGATTTTCCGGAATCGGTGTTCACACCAAACCAGTACAATTTCAACGCATTGATTATTAATTACTTTGTTAAGCTATTTCCTTTTTGTATTACTGAGGAAGGGATATGGCGACTAAGAGGATCACAATGCGTAAAATTCGAGAAGTGTTGAGGCTACATTTTGCTGCCCAACTCAGTGTCAGAAAAATAAGTGCCAGCACTAAGATCAGTGTCGGTGGTATTCAAAAACTACTCACTAAAGCCAGAGCTTTATCGTTAAGTTGGCCACTGCCCGACGAGCTTGATGATTCTGTGCTTGCTAGTCAGTTCTATCCTCGCGCCGACACTCGGCCATCCCAGCGATTTGAAGTGCCAGATTGGCCAGCCATTCGAAAAGAATTAACGGGCAAAGGCGTCACCAAGAACTTACTCTGGGAAGAATATACTCAGCAATATCCGAATCGTTGTTACAGCTATTCTCAGTTCTGCGATCGCTACATGACCTGGCTTAAAAAGCAAAAACGTTCGATGCGACAAGTGCATAAAGCAGGAGAAAAACTCTTTGTCGATTATGCGGGTCAAACGATGCCCATTGTTTGTAATGCGACGGGTGAAGTGAAGTTCGCCCAGATATTCGTGGCGGTGATGGGCGCATCAAATTATACATTTTGTGAAGCAACCTGGAGCCAAAGTCTACCCGACTGGATCGGCAGTCACGTGCGAGCATTTGAATTTATCGGCGGTATACCTGACATGGTTATCCCCGATAATTTACGCAGTGGTGTCAGTAAAGCGTGTCGCTACGACCCTGATGTTAACCCGAGTTATCAGCAATTGGCCGCGCATTATGGCACCGTGATTGTGCCTGCTCGTCCCAGAAAACCACAAGATAAAGCCAAGGCCGAAGTGGGCGTGCAAATCATTGAACGCTGGATACTCGCCAAGTTACGACACCAAACCTTTTTCTCATTAGCTGAGCTAAACCATTGCATCAAAGCCTTACTGCTTGAGGTCAATAATAAGCCCTTTAAGCAACTGAGTGGGACACGACAATCATGGTTCGAGTCAATCGACAAACCCGCCCTCGCGCCCATGCCCAAACTAGCTTATCAATTCACGGATATTAAACACGTCAAAGTGAATATTGATTATCACGTTCAGTATGATAACCATCTTTACTCGGTACCCCATCACTTGGTGGGTGAAAAGCTTGAACTTCATGCCAAAGACAACTTGATTGAGGCTTATTTCAAGCATAAACGCATCACCAGTCACCCGAGAAAATATCATCCGGGCATGACCACCACATCCGAGCACATGCCTGTAAAGCATGAGAAGCATCATAAATGGTCACCAGGGCGTTTAATGAATTGGGCGAAAGATATTGGAGATGACGTTTTGCTCTGGGTGAAAGCACAATTGGCACAGAAACAACATGAAGAACAAGCGTATCGTGTGTGCTTAGGCTTACTCAACCTATCAAGAAGCTATCCCGCCGATCGGCTCAATAACGCCTGTGCGATAGCCAATCAATACAGTTTATATCGGTTAAAACATATCAAAGACATACTCAGTAGCAACCAAGATAAATTGCCGCGAACGCAAGAAGAGCCGTCGACGTTATTGCCACAATCCCATGAAAATATCCGTGGTCCTAAAAGCTTCCATTAAGGTAAGGAAATTCTATGTTAGAACAAACGATAACTCAGCTTCGTCAACTCAAACTCAGTGGTATGGCCAACGCCTTAGTGAGCCAAATAGAACAACCAAGTACTTATGAAGGGTTGTCCTTCGATGAGCGACTACAACTGCTAGCAGACAGTGAAGCCCAAGACCGAGAGAGCCGAAAACAACAACGCTTACTTAAAGCGGCAAAACTTAAATTAGCCGCTAACGCCAGAGACATAGATTATCATCACCCGCGAGGTCTCAATCAATCGATGATGGCATCGCTACTGCAATGTGATTGGCTGAATAAATCACAAAACTTACTCATCACAGGCCCTTGCGGTAGCGGTAAAACCTATATCACTTGTGCGCTTGCGCATACAGGATGCATGAAAGGCTACAGCGTTAAATATTACCGACTCTCAAGGTTGATGCTTGCGCTGACACAAGCCAAAGCAGATGGCACTTACAGTCGAATGTTACAGTCACTCGCTAAGATCGACTTACTCGTTTTAGATGATTGGGGGCTTGAGCCACTTAAAGCGGCACAACGAAATGACTTAATGGAGATCATGGATGATAGGCACGGCAGTTCATCAACCGCCATCATCAGTCAATTACCCACCGAAGAATGGCATCAATCCATCGGCGATAATACCTTAGCCGATGCCATTTTAGATCGACTAATGCACAATGCTCATCGGATAAAATTAAAGGGGGAGTCTATGAGAAAAATTCAATCTAAAATTGACCATCGTGAACACTTAGGTTAAAAATGTCATGAACCCAATGCGTGGAATTTAAGTGTTCACGATAAAACCGGAATCGGTGTTCACCATCACCGGAATACGCAGCCCTAACAAAATTATTGTGCATCCAGAGTATTTAATGATTTGTATAGCCAGATCATTAATACCAAATTGCTGTGCCAAATCAGGTAAAAATACGATACTAAGAAATAATATAAATGAAAGGTATAAAACTCTTCGTGTGACTCTTACAGAGAGTGTATGTATGTAGTTAAGTAACTCTATTAACCTAAATTTCAAAGAATCATTATCTATATTATTCACGCTACCTACCTTTTAAATAACAAACAGCCTATCAGGCTATGTTAAGTATGATACCAGACTCTTGCGCGTTTAACGAAGTGCGTATAATAAGATTCATAATTTATTTTTATTGGTAAAATTTTATGAATGCAATTACAGAGAATAGTTTAATCCCCGTTCAACAGTTAGATAAGTGGGATACTTGGCCAATGGATCTTGAACAAGCTGAACTAGAAATCACCGATAAGGTAAAAACCTCGGTAGATGCGTTCTATACAATAATTGAGCGTGGCTTTACATGTAAAATTTTATTTTCAAATGGCAAAGACTCTAATTGTATTCTATCTTTATTCTTACTTGCTATGATGAGAGCTAAACGCAATAACATCCCAATGTCCCAGCATCACTTTTTAATAAATATAAACACAGGAATTGAGAACCCTGAAGTTCACATGATGACACAATCATCTTTAAGTAAATTGAACTCATTTATTAACACTAATAACATCCCATTGAAAACATACGTAGCAGAACCTAGCCTATCTTCTTCTTGGCCTTCTCGTGTGATTGGGGGGCGTGGAATTCCAACTTTCGTGACTAGTAAGTACAGGCAATGTAGCCACGAGCTAAAAATATCTGGTGCAAATAGAAAAGCGGCAGAGCATATAAAAACTATGCCTAAAAGCGAGAGAGAAAAAGTTGTACTCGTTCTAGGGTCAAGAGACTCGGAAAGCGTAATTAGATCAAAGAACATCGATAAATTTGGTGGTCATGAACATATTGTTGTCGAAACTGAGAAGAATAAAACACTATAT
The DNA here is from genome assembly GCF_000498015.1 of Pseudoalteromonas sp. TAE79. Lineage (NCBI taxonomy): Bacteria > Pseudomonadati > Pseudomonadota > Gammaproteobacteria > Alteromonadales > Pseudoalteromonadaceae > Pseudoalteromonas > Pseudoalteromonas sp. TAE79. Next base: position 34,381 of record NZ_AUTL01000155.1, on the reverse strand, counting down.
CCAATAAAATCTTGGTTATCGACAGATGTATGGGAATTTTTAACATACAGCGGTCAGAAAAAAATGTCAATTATCCCAAGTTTTAGAGAGGATAATTACAAGCTTGTAGATCTCTATCGTGATTCAGGCGGTAGTGAGTGTGTGATTTTCCAGCCTGACGACCAAGATGCAGCACCCTCTCAGAGTGCATGTGGCTCACGACACGGCTGCTCCTTTTGTCTTGCTGCTGGCTCTGACAAAAGCATGACTTCTCTATTGAAATCGAACCCTGAACGTTACAGCTATATGGAAGGGCTAAATAGAGTCCAAAGGTTTTTAGACTTAACTCGAAACGACTGGAGTTTAAGGCACCCAGTTGGTAGAACTATCTATGAGGCCGGTTACATAAAAATTCAGCCTGATGTTTACTCACCAAAAATGCTACGAAAGTTGCTTCACGCTATAATTAGCTACGATTACCTAGAGCAAAAGAGAGCTTCTGAGCTAGCTGCAAAAATAAATTCTGGAGAGCTAGAAGCCAATGAGCATAATTTGGAGTTTTCGAAACCACAATTTCAAATTATTGATGAGCGTCAATTACTAGCAATAGAATTTCTATGGTCACTGCATCACTTCCAGAAATTGCCGTTTGAAGCAATTGATATTTGGCATAGTGTTTACACTCGAAATGAGCTTGAGTTACTTAACGAAGTTGAAATAATGGAGGCAACGCCAAAAACCCCTCAACCTAAGCCGCTATGGTTAAAAGTTGGAAGTTGGAGTGATGGTTCGGAAATGGATGGTATTTCTGATTTTTGGACCGAGTTTACCTACTTCGAAAGTGATTCGGGTATAACTCACCGTACTATATCTACAGACAGCGGAGAAAGGCGTGTAGTTGATTTTAATGAAGCCTCTTTGTTTGATATAGACTTAGAAACAGCTAAAACTATTGTTTGGGACGAGTACGAAAATCTAAGCAACGATAAGCGCACAGGTTTCCATAAACCGTATTTTTCAGCATCTTACCTTCTTCGATTTGGCGCGGTAGAAATCGGTAAAGGTCAGGCCGCTAGGTATCATGTTATGGCACAACGAGGGCAGGCCTACCACCGGTTAGGTTTAACGGGTGATGTAACAATGGAATCTATTGCCGCAGATGAAGGTTTAAAGCATTTAATAATTAATAACAGTGAATATAAAGTAATTGCAAAACAAGAGGCTGAAATTAAGGCACAGAAGCTCTCAATTGAAACTGCAATTCAGGAAAAGAAATCTAAAATAGTCGCTAAAAGAAAAGCGTGGATAAAAGCAAATAAAGCTAAAGCTAAAATTCATAAGCAATATAAGTCTGAATTAGAAATGCAACGCAAGTATATTAATCAATTCCAAACTCTATTTATTATTGCGGCAAACATTCATGCTCAGTATAAAAATATGAACCGAGCAAATGAGGATGTAAAAAGTATCATTAAGGTACTGATGAACCTAAAAACTGAAATACAACAGCTTCGAACTAAAATGACTGTGAAATCAATTAGGAAAGCCAATGAATTTCAGTTGTACATGAACAAAGAGTTTTTAGGCATTCTAAAATCCGGTGACTTTAGCAACTTTGAGTCTGATCACCTTAAACGCTATGCACAACAAGCACCAATAGAATTAGAAAAGGAACTGGCTATAGCAATTAAAGGCTTAACGCAGCTACTAAGTGGGGAAATAGCATTAAAATCACTTACACGGCTGCCTGTTATTCAAACGAAAAACTCATCTTCTTGGATGAAGTCATCAATCAACGGAGCTATTACAAGTGTCCAAAATAAAATCAGGGCCTCTAAAGGTAATAGAGAAGGGCAATTAGAGCTATTTGCTTAATGTGATAGCCTGCTTTATGTTAAAGGCAGGCTATTTTTATATTTATCTGTGTAGTTTATTGCAAAGTATAAATAACTTTTCCAACAAGGTTTTCTTCAGGCACAAAACCCCAAAATCGACTATCTTGGCTATTTTCTCTGTTGTCGCCCAACATGAAGTACTGACCTTCGGGTATAACCCACTCCCCTTTTTCTCTATTTTTTTGGTCAAAATAACTATCTATTTTTAATGTAATTTCTTCCTGGACTTTAGCGTTAATTTCCTGAGATACATCTTGGTTTAAACTGGATCTTACTGCTAAACGTCCATTTTTGTATTCAACTAAATCCCCCGGCAAGCCAACTACTCGCTTTATATAGTTTATGCCTGGATTATCGGGTAAACGGAAAACAACTACATCTCCCCTTTTTGGCTTACCCAGTACCAAAAGTTGTTTATGGAATAGAGGCTCATGCAAACCGTAGCTAAGCTTTTCAATTATAACTTTATCCCCTGATTTAAATGTTGGAAGCATAGATTCTGTCGGGATATTATATGGTTCAAGCACAAAGGATCTTATAACCACTACGGGTAGAAGTACATATAACGCCACATAGCATAATTTAACAGCTTTTGGTGGTGAATTTACAAGCAACGCACTTCTGTTGTTAGCAGTTTCAAAACGCTTAGATACTTTTATTCGATTGGGTTTCAAATGAAGCTGGTCAAAAGTACAGACAAACAATGCAACCATGGTCAGTGATATAATTAATAGATTAAATAAATTTACCATTTTAAACCTTAAATATTGAACACGTAAGCATTCTAACAGTTAGGCAACAACGCTACTAATTTTATATTTTCACCAACCGGTAACTGAGCCTACAAATTATTTATTTGAGTTAAATCGAACAACTTCTTGCACTATCAACTAAAAGCGTTTAATATTTATTTGTCTTAAAGATAATTTTATGTTTTTCCTATCCCAGTAAATAGTTAAATATGCAACCCTTATAAAACCCCAGCATTTGCTGGGTTTTTTTTTGCAAAACTGGTAGAAAATTACGTAAGACTTTATTTAAAAATCCGCACTTTCTTTTGCAATTATACATTCCTTGATAAAATCGTTATCACAAGCCTTTAACTGCTTTTTTTCTTTATTCCACTTTTTTTTGAATGATGAATAGCAACGCTTCCCTAGCCAATCTTCTCCTGTAATTATTGAACGATCAACTGGGGATTCAATTAGTACATCCAATGGATTTATTAAGATACCATCTAATTTTTGTTCTGCTTTCTTTTTAACTAACTCTAGATCCATTGCCATATCTACTCCTATTTTTTGTTTATAAATATCTATTTATAGTAAGCTTACTTTCATCTGGTAATCCATTCACTACATCAACATTACCTGTTTGCCCTGCTCTTACTATAAGTAATAATTGCATCTCTGACTTATCCCACCTGTTGGCCAGTTCATCAAACTACCAACTATTCAGATAAGCTACTTTTCGATACTAAATTTTATTATTACCTGACATTGTTAAATTCTACATCAGAAACATACTGATATAAATTTCTAGTATTTTTTACTACAAGTTATTCTTCTTTTTTAAAATCACGTTGAATATACACATTTGACGACTTGCGCGTTTTTAAGAGTCGTTGAAGATAAGGGTAGTTATATAAACCACCTGTGGAGATAAACGTTTAATGAAACAATTATTAGGTAAACCAGTACAAGAGCTTTCAACTAAAGAGTTGAGTGATTTATGTTTTTTTCTGAATGAAGAATATAGAAGTGGTACTCCACTAGTTTCAGATGAGCAATTTGATCTTATTTATTTAAAGGCGCTGTCTGTAAAAGCCCCTAACCACGTACTTTTGAAAAACCCACAACCAGAGCCTCTAACGGCTAAGAACCGTGTAAAACACCCAGAAGCGATGCTATCAACTCAAAAGGCTTACACAAAAGAAGAAGTGCAAAAATTCATAAGCAAATGCATAAAAGCTTGTCGGGACATTAATTTCAATCCTGACCTTTTAACTTTTAATGTTATGGGTAAACTCGATGGTATTGCTGGTAGGTTGTCTGCTGACAATAAAAACCTGTTTACAAGAGGTGACGGACAGTTTGGGAGCGATATTTCACACCTGTTAAATGCAGGGTTACAAGTTATCGGTGATAATGTTGAAGGGGCTGTAGGAGAGGTAGTTGTCCCAATTTATTACTATAAATCTAAACTTGAAGAAGAGTTTTCACATCCAAGAAATTTTATTTCGGGTGTCGCAAGTGCTGATAATTACAATCCTTACTCACAAATGGCTTTGGATGATGGCGCAATACATTTAGTCCTATACAAAGATATGCCAAAGTTTGAAGTGAACCTATCCGACCTACTTGAAAGACTGGATGGAATTGTAAAGAATATTCAAGAAAACTCACCATACGCCTTAGATGGTACTATCATTGAAATTGGTTGTGACAAAAAATTTCAGCCGTTAAAGCAATATATGGGCGCTAATTCACATCACCATAACTGGATGCTAGCACTTAAATCTATTGGTGAAGAAGCGATAACAACTATAAAAAATATTACTTGGCAAGTTGGCAGATCTGGTCGGGTTAGTCCAGTAATGAACATTGAAAAAGTTCATATAAGTGGTGCTGTAATATCAAAAGTTACAGGGAATCACGCTGCTTATGTTTTAAACCACAAATTAGGCGCTGGTGGAGAAATTCGTATAACAAGAAGTGGTGAAATAGTACCCCTACATTTGGAGACGATCAAACCTGGTGTTGTAGAAATACCGCAAGAATGCCCCAGCTGTTTAGGTTCATTGAAATGGAAAGCTAATACATTTGGTGTTGATACGTTCTTGATGTGTGAAAGTGATAATTGTTCATCACAGTCAGTCAATAAAATTGTCCATTTCTTTAAAACTATCCAGTGTGATCTCTTTGGAACAAAGAGTGTTGAAAAGCTTGCGGCAAAAAAATATACGCTTATTGAGCAAATATTTATGATGAATGAAGAAGCATTTGAAGCTGTGGGTTTTGGTTCTACACAATCAAAGAACTTTGTAGCTGAATTAAATAGAGTTGTTAGAGAGCCTTTGCGTGATAATTTGCTTTTAGCAGCTTTAGGTATTTCAAAGCTCGGTCGAAGCGACAGCGAAAAACTACTGAAGCATTACAAAATTAATGAATTAAAATCGGTCACACCAGCTAAATTACAAATGCTTAAAGGTTTTGGTGAAAGTAAATCAGAAACTATTTGTAAGGGTTTAGCAGAACAGTACAAAACATTAAATTTTCTTTTGAATAGAAATTTTAATTTAAAACACACACAAAGCGAGATTTCTGGCGAGGGTCTATCTGGTTTATCAATAGTGTTCACTGGATCAATGACCGGCTCGCGGGCTGATATGAAAATTGATGCAAAAGCTAAAGGCGCAAAAGTTCAATCAACTGTGAATAGTAAAACAAGCTATCTATGTTGTGGATCTAACGTAGGTAAAACTAAAATAGATACTGCCAACGAGCTTGGCGTTAAAATTATTAGCGAAGAAGATTATTGGAAGTTATGTTAACTAACTCTTGCTAGCAAAGTAGTGCACTAAGCCTATGTGTACGTTGGCTGCTAAAGTCAAAGTAGTCAACATACACATAGTTATCTAACTCTAATAACTCTAAATTTATAACTCGTAAGAGTCTAATTACTTAGTTTATCTATAATATAGCTTTTAAGATCTAAGTCATCACCTTCTTTATAAGTAGAAACAATATCACCTGCATAATTCAAAGAAATATATATAGGGTGCTTTATGCCACTTTTAAGAGTTAAAATGATGGATAAAGAAGTATTTAAATAGTTAACTTTTAAATAGTTAATCATTAAGTCAATGTCAGTGAAACACACATCATTTCCAAAATTTCTAATTTCTAGCAAGTCATACCTCCAATTAGAGTTTAATTAATTAAATTTAGATTATTCAATCTACGTGCTAAAAACCCGTTACTTAATAGATGTGTCAATGCATCACTTATAGAATCATCTTCACCAATAAGAATAAATGAATACTCCTGTGATATTTTCTCGCGCCATTCACTTATTGCTAGACCTCTTGGGCATTGTAAATGAAGCGCAGAAATAACTGTATTAGCCACAATATCAGGTTGTAGAGCGCGCTTCAGCCTCATTGATTTCTCGGCTTCCTGCAAACACTCCTTGTCGTATGGCGCTAACATTGTTTCTGGCCAAACCAAACCATGCATATCAGATAAAATTAGCCAATTGATCCCCATTCGCTCTGCAAGCAGTGCATTCTTTATAAATTGCTCTGATGAATATAACGATTTAGCTTCTAAAGCTGGGTAATCATTAACTTGCAACTCTGAGCCACTGAAAATGTATATTTTTTTTTGAAATTCCATATTTAAGATCGCTTCTGTACAAGATATATGGCAATAAAGATAAATAATTTAGGTACTAGAAAAGATAGTTCAAGTGCCATAAAATCAACTAACAAAGTGATAAATGGTTAAATTAAAAAAATGGAAATAATAAATTTCCCACTATCTTTACAAATACTAATTCCCTTTGAAAATCATATTTCAATTCGATTAATGTTTAATTCTGCTGAAATAATTAAAGGTAGTATAACGGAAAAACCAGTTCATACGCTAGAAATTGATGGCGTAAGACTAAGCATCATCCGTGTAAATGAGAAACCAGGGAACTGGGAGCGGTTTAATATCAAAGTAGAAGTAAAGAAGGGGGTTAAAGTAGCCTTTGACTTGAGCTTCATGGGTAATAAATTCAACGTCGATGCTGAAAACATACATGCAATACAAGCTGATGAAATATGCATAGATTTAAGCGGGCCAGTAGAGAAAACTATTTCAGTATGGATTGAGCCTTCATTCATAAATTAAATCACGCATCCATAAGAAAATAATGGCCTTAGGCATCTATAAGTATCAACTTACTTTCGTGTCACATCAACCCAATACCTGCAAAGGGCATTTCATAACGTTACCCTCCCCCCATTTAATTTGTGTCACCTCAACACAAAATCGGCTATCAAATCATTTCACCGTGCTTGTGTGTGTCATACAAACACAAGCATAGCGCTTTACATTGCTAGCGGAGTGCTCACTCGTGTCTTAGTAGCACATATAGCACTTAAATTTATCTGCAAAATATCACTTTCACCCTCTTGCGCGTTTCGATGTTCGTTTAATAATAGAACCAATATTAAACATTAGAACATTGAGTGCAGGTTCGTTATGAAAGATAAAATAGTGTGTGAATGGTATTTAGAGTGCATTGATAGTGCTGCCAATAAAAATAAGTTTTATGAAATCTTGATTTGGTTTCGTGACAACTCGTTTTACATATCTCGACGATTTGGCCGAATTGGTACGAATACCAAAGCTAAAGAAATTCATACTTTTAAAACCATTGAAGCTGCCCAAGCTAAAGCTCAAGAATTAGTATCTGGTAAACGCTTTAGCAAAAAAGATCAATACACTCTCGTTAAGCAAATTGATAACTCTAATGTCATGGATGCCCCTCAGATTACTACTAAACCTAAAGCAGATGTGAAGCAGGTTGTTAAACAGAAAAAAATTACAGACACGGATTTTTGGGGCGGATTAAGCCTCGCTTGAGTCCCCCTATTGTGCGTTTAAAGAATGAACCTAAAGTAAACTTAGATTGATTAGGAGAGAACAAATAATGATGATGAAAATACCTAGAAACGAAGCTTATAGCTTGCTACGTAAAGTTGATACCACACAGTCAGTTGAATCAAATAAAGTAGCNCAGGCCGACTTGTTGATCAGATCCAATCTTATGCAGATAATACTACTCAGTTAAGTGAATTAAATAAGCGATGTCGTGAAGCAGGGCTTCAGTTTTTCTTCGATGCAGGTCAGCGCATACAATTCAGAAAGTCGCAGGGGGTTTAGATGTACTTATTAAATATCCAAAGTATTTCAGAGCACTATGATTTTCATACGCTAAGTGTCCCATTTAGTGTAAATGAAACTTCTATTTCAGGCTTACCTTACACAAAAATTGGTATCGCTCGACGTAACAAGGTTAACCGTAAAACCGGCGTTAGAGCTCTAGGGTCATCTCGAAGTTACAATGTGGTTGAAGGTCTAACGGTAAGTACTAGAGCTGAAGCAGAAGAGGCTATTCTAAACCAACTTAATACTTCAGATGAGGAAATTCAAGCAGTTCTTGTCACACCTAAAGATCATGATAAATATTGGCTGTTATGCTCTGCAGTTCGTAACCCACTCGGTATGATTAAAAACATTAAAGAAAGCAGTGGTATTGAAGCTACACTAATTTTTATAGATACCTTAAACAAGAAGTTAACAAGTGATGACTTATCTTTCATTAAAACAAGATTGAAGGATTTGGGCTCATTGCAGCTATCTATTATGTCTAATGTAATAAGAATTAGAGTACCTGAAGTAGATGCTGAAATAATTAACCAAAGCCTCAAAAAGATTGGTGATATTGTGCTGAGTTTTAATAATGTTTTCGCTGATACAAAATATGTTGATACGAATGTTTTCGTCTCTTATTGCTGATTGTGAGTGGCGTTATGACCATTAAAAATGAAAACGAATGTGTCACTTCTACTCAGTGTTATTCTGATTGGGTTGAATCTTGTCGTCATGTATCCACCAGCACTATTGACGGTGGCATTCAAGCAAGAGTTAAAGAAAATGACGAGATTAATTATGATTGATAAAGTATTTATAGACGAGTTTGGTGCTGTCTGGTTTCGCCAAGAAAACCTTAATTTCTGGTTAAATAGGCCAACAGCTCATAATGCCAGTGCATCCCGGTTAGATTTAAGGGGTGAACCGCAATTATGTGGTACACCATTAAGAGGCGCTATCGTTTATAATAAAAGTGATTGCAAAAGTAAGCTAATTATTAATATTAAGCGCTGCACTACAGTTAATTTTATTTGGAATGAGCTGCCATTAAGCTTTAAAAAGCAAGTTGTGAAGATTAGTAGAAATATTGGAAGCAACAAAACTACTACGAGTTTAACACCTAACGTTATACAATAATGAGCAATACACAGTTTAAAGTAATTCTCATTATTAAGGTTACTCTCATTGAATAAACATAATTCGGTTATAGCCGTGGCATATAGCATTTTACTATTGCCACTACTCCTAATAAATTACATCCAATGGTTGATAATTATACCTGTTGCTGGATGCATTCTTTTGTCATTTATATTTAAGCGTCGCTTTGAAGGGTTGGCTTTGTCATACGCTCAGCACTTATTTACGACAGCAAGGTTGGTTTTGATGATTCTTACATCCGGCTTTGCAATGCTATTGCTTGCAATAGTAATTGAATATCAGGTAAATCTACCTCTTCCAGACTACGAATTAATTATAAACAATCCGGCTTTATTTATGACGATAAGTACTAACATGATTTATATTTTTAGCATGTTATGCGCAGGATGTTTAGCATATACATTATATCGTTTTTACTGTGTTCTTGTGGCAATGGCGCGAAGCAAACCAATATAATTAAAGGGGCTTAAGCCCCTAACTTTCGCTTTCAAACCTATTTCTGTTTGTGGAAGTCAAACACAGAGTATTAATATTTTCTTCATATGTATTAACTCCCACCAGCTTTAACATATAACCTTTCTCGTATTAAAACCTACAACCATCAAACACCTAAAATCCTCATATTGCGCGTTTTTAGTTTAATGTTTAAATGGACTTATATTAAGCAAATTGGTGAAGATTATGGGTCATGGTTTATATATAAGTGATGATGATTATGGCATAGAGCAAATGCCGTTAATTGATGAGTACCTTCGTAAAGAAGCACTTAACCAACCTATTGTGTCTAAACAGAGGTTATTTTTCTCAGATTATGATTTTGAAGTTGCAGAAGTTAACTCGACTCTCCCTTTTGACTTAAAACCCGCATATGACGCTAACGGTAAACCTAATTTTAAAAATAAAAAAGGTGAACTGATCCCTGGAGTTTACTCAAACTTAGAAAATGAGGTCTATCACTCTTTAGATGCTATAAGTTCATCTAAAATCAAAAAATATGCGAAGTCCCCAGCCCATTATAAGCGTGCCTATGTTGATAAAATAAATAGAACCAGACTAACTAAACAGACTGAGAGAACGCTTGATGCTGGTACTTACGGCCATGAATTAGTACTAGAACCTGAAGGGTTCTATAAGCGTTATTTTAGACTATTAAACCCAGCCGATCACACTGATGGGTATTTGCATACAATAGATGAATTAAAACAAAGGTGTAAGGATTTAGGCCTAATAACGTCGGGTACTAAGAGTGCCTTGGTAGATCGAATCCTAATGGCAGAGCCTGCATGTAAAATTTTCGATGCTATGCAGTTACAACATATAACTAGAAATGCTGGTGTTGTTTGAAGTATAAGTTGACATAAGAACATACGTTTCTACTGGGCTACAGCGCCATAGGTGGAGTGTAACTTGGCATAAAATTGAAGTGTATAATGGCATAAAGTTACCAAATATAGGCTTTATGAGGTCAATCCCATAAAAATACTGCCAAGTTTAGTTGGCTGCTATGTGCCAACTATAGTCTTTGAACCTTAATAATCTATACTTTGAATTGTTGAGGTTATGTGCTCTTTACTTACGAATATTGTGCCATCATCATTTAATGATCACCGCTTTTCTTTCGAAGTATTGAGTTACTTTACTCAAAACGAATACTCAGGGCTTGCCTTACAAACGCTGTCTATATTTCTTTCGAAGAGTAAAGAATGCATAACAAATTTCAATAATCGGAGATTTGGCATGAATACTAAAAATGATAACTTTTCTGCATATGTTGGCCTTGATTGGGCTGATAAAAAACATGATATTTGTGTGCAGGTTAAAGACGAAGAGTCTCGGGCGTTCAGCGTAATTTCTCACTCACCTGAATCAATTCATGATTGGGTTGAGGGATTACATAAAAAAGTAAAAGGCAATATTGCTGTTGCAGTTGAGTTAAATAAAGGACCTATAGTATATGCCTTGCAAAAATATAGCTTTGTTACAGTTTATCCTATTCATGGATTAACCCTTGCTCGATACAGACAAGCTATGTTTCCTAGCGGTTCAAAAGATGATCCTTCAGACGCTGAATTAGCATTAGATATGATGCTCAATTATCCAAAGAAGATTACCCCCCTCAAACCAAGCAGCGAGAAAACAAGAGCATTAGCCCTCCTTGTCGAACAACGTCGATTACTTGTAGACGACAAACGTAGGCATGCGAACCGAATCATTAATGCTCTAAAGCAATATTATACACAGCCCTTAGAGTGGTTTTCACACAGAGATACAGAGCTATTTTGTAATTTTCTAATTAAATTCCCAAACTTAAATGAATTAAAACGCGTTAGAACAAATACAGTTGCCAAACTATTAAACTCCAGAGGAGGGCCCACTGTTAAGAAGACCCCAGAACGCATTGCATCTATAAAGGAGGCAATTCCTCTTACTAACGACGAATCTTTAATTATACCTTATCAAACGTTTGTCATGGCATTGGCCAAACAGATGTTGGTATTAATTAACAATATTCGAGAGTATGACTCACAAATAAACTCAATTTTTACCAGTATGGATGACGCCTCAATATTTGCTTCACTTCCCGGTACAGGCCCTTGCCTTGCTCCTAGGCTTTTAGCTGCTTTAGGGGAAGATAAATCTCGTTTTAGTAGCGCACAAGAAATACAAAACTATGCAGGCTTATCGCCAGTTACAGAGCGTAGTGGTCAAAAGAGCTGGGTACATTGGCGCTGGCAATGTTCTAAATTTGTCCGTCAGAGCTTTATAGAGTGGGCTTCCAAAAGCGTAGCGCAGTCTTATTGGGCGGGCATTTATTACGCACAGCAAAAAGCGAAAGGTAATTCACACCAATCGGCAATAAGAGCGTTGGCCTATAAATGGGTAAGGATCTTATTTAGGTGCTGGAAAACAGGGAAAGCTTATGATGAATCAAAATATTTAAAAGCACTAAAAGAGAAAGGTTCTCCTCTTTTAGTGGTAGAAAAAGCTTGTTGAATGCCTCAGGGCGTGAAGCGGACAGTCGTAACCATAGTCACTTGTTATATTTCAATTGTATCTGTCCATGAATAGATCTGAATACTTGCGCCAAATAGGAAGTAAATTTTCAAAATCCAATTTATTATTGGAGACTTGAACCGTTAAACCACCAAGGTTTTTCTTATCGTTAAGCACTTTGTTTTGGTTTTTCCAATGATTTTCAAGATGCTGGGGCTTCTTTGGAGTAGGATATCTTCCATCCCAAATAATATATTCTGATAGAACATTTAAAATTCCATTTTCTTCTTTGGACGTTGTGAAGTTTGCGGTTTTTGACAATGACACTAAGTCATGGGTAGCCCCGAAACTAACGCCTGCGCCTACACAATGCGCTTTGAAAAGAAGCTCTAAGGACATTCCCATTAACATTTTGTACGTTGACCAGCAGTTTATCTCTAACTCTCTTTCTTTTTGCATTGCTTTCCATAGAGTGCGAGCTGACACCAAAAGGTCATGTGATTTGTTATGCCAGTAAGCTGGTGTTTCTTGGCGTAGTTCGGATTGCTTGTTGTAAAGATCCATTTTTCAATTTCGCTTCAAAAGCTTAGTTCTAGCCTCGTTAAATTCCTCTTCAGAGATGTGACCATCTTCTTTGAGCTTCGCCCATTTTGTTAATTCATCTGCCACAGAGTATTGCTTTAACTTTTCTCCTTTGATTATGTCTACCTCTGACTGATTTGTTGATTCATTGCATGACTTTGGTTTTGTTGAAAATATTCCATTAACCTCTACCCATTCTCTGTGCCTATTCATGGGGGAGTAAAATAAAACCTGAACCACAATCAAATAAGCAAAAGCAATTCCAGCGAACATTAATGAAATAAAGAACTCATCATCGTAAAACCAGCTATCCTCCGCACTGAAATACTTATTGCCCCAATAAATCGAACTCAGAGCGCAACCAATGAGAGCTAACCATGCATAGCCCTTAAAATTTTTGACTGCAGTATCAATGCTGGAGAAGTCTTGATTCTTCTTCATCATATATATGCCAAAGCCCAAAAATATGGCAGGAATAATGCCGAAAAGAAACACTATCGAAGGGGCCATCAAAAGCGAAAAAATAAGCAGCTTACCTTGGTCGCCACTACTCATAGGTTGATTTTGCAATGTACACTCCTTTTGAAATATAATTTAATAGTGCGCTCGTCGCGCATATTTCTACCGACACCACGCTCATTTATCTACTTTATATAGTTTTAACAAATTACCTAAGGCATTACTATCACTAAGTTTTCTAAATTTTTTAGGTAAAGTTAAACGAATCAATATGCGCGCAGCGCTCATTTTCATGAATATATGCGCAAAAAGTAGTTTGACCAATCAATTAACGACTATATTTAGCCAATATCAATGATTGGTTATCGCTCTAATCCGACTATCAGCTGGATAACAGAAGTGCTATTATTAAATATAACTTTTCTTGGCTTTGAGGTATGTATGCCTAGTGATATTCAACCTAGTGCTAATCATAAATTTGTAGATATACTCAGCAATGGAAAAGTTAATTTAAGCTCAAACCCTTTAGATGAAATTGAATTAATTCAGCGTGGTTTAGATTTAAAGAGTGTTGAGAAGTTTAGGCTTCAGTTAGGTTGGGATATTCAATCCTTTGCTAAAGCAATTGGTACAAATATTAGAACTTTGGAACGTCATAAAAAAGAGTACACACGTTTAAATGCAACTTTGAGTGAAAATACCTTTGAGTTAGCTCATCTAGCATCAGCTTGTATTGATTACTTTGAAAATATTGAACGATGGAATAAATGGCTAAATACGTACTCCTTACAATTTAGCTCTAAAACACCTTTAACATTTGTAAATACAATTGCTGGTAGAAGGTTAATTAGGAACGTTATAAATAGCCTTAAATACGGTTATAACGCTTAAAAACACCCCAGCATTTGCTGGGGTCTCTCTATTTAGCCTCTGCCTTTTCGGCAGTTAAAAGTCACAAGTTGTGGTTGTTTACTTCCTGGCCTAATTTCAGCTGCCTACTCGGCAGTTCACACTGGTCGCCCGAGTCTAATCGATTGCCTTAAATTTCCAGCTGCCTACTCGGCAGTTCACTATTAAAAATAGTTTAAATTTCTATAAATACCAAACTGTTAAACGAATTTAAATTATTTACCCTTATTTTTAATTAACCTGATAACCCATTGAAAATAAGAAGAGTATTTTATGACTACTGAAAAATGGGATTCAAAGAAGGAACCGTACCTAGAAATGTTTGATTTGTAGCAAAGCCATAATTGTTAAAGTGATTATTTATGGGTTCAGGTTTTTCGACTTTTTGTACATGCAAAACATAACTTTGACCATTGCCTTTGCTTGATACGGGTATTGAATGAAAGTGGCCTATGGCTTTTTCCTCAAATTTATATTCAGGGTTGTAAACCTCGCCTCTAGCTTCAGCTCGCTTTTTAGCGCGTTTCAATCGTCTTTGCTTTTCACCAACAAATGCTTTGGCTACTGATTGGTTGCGAACAAACATGACTTCGCTTTGATTTACTGGTACTTCGAGTATTTTTGATAAGCCAAATAACTTATCATGAGCCATCATCTCAAAATAGCTTTGCTGAGATAGGTTGGTTAATTGCTTTTTATCTGTCGATACAAACGCTAATTCATTACCTATAGTTTGCTCATTCCATTTAGGAAAGCACACACCAATATTACTTATCTCGCGTGAACTCATAAACCCATGCAAAATACCAATGCAACGCCCAGCAAGGAGGCTTACATCACAATTTTTAGGTAAATAAGTAATAGTAAAATAATAGCGTTTCAAGCTTTACTCCTTTGGAACAAGCCACCTTTAATTAGCACTGCCGCAATAAAGTGAACTGCGTTTGATTCTTCATTTTGCGCCAAACCATGTCTTTCCATGTGCTTAATATGCATGGCAATGCGCGGGAGTAATGAATAAAAGTCTGAATGGGTCTTAGGTGTTCTGTGTGCAACTAATATTTGCTTATCTGCACCATACTCATGAGTGCGCAAAGGTTTGTAGCCTCCCTCATACCAATCATCGATAGTTTGGATAGCAGCCCCTACTTTTTGTGAGTTTAAACTTGCTGCTTTTTTATCGCCGACTTGAGTATATGCAAGTTGTTTAGATGACATACCCTGTTCAACAGTATCTACAAACTTTTGACTAGGGTGAACTTCTTGGCTAAATGCATTTTTAATTTTTGCGGTTATATCTAAGTAACAATAATTTTGAGGATTGCTAAGCCCTTCTTGAATAGCTTCTGACAACGTTAATAATGCTGTTTGATTATTTTGCCAATTGCCTTGCCATTTTAGTTTTTGTGCACCTTCAACAATAATTGGAGCTGCGTGCTCAGTGAGGATTTCAATATCAACATTTGGTGATTGGCGGTTGCGCCAAAGCCAATTGGCCATCAGTATATTTTTAGCGTAACGGGTAGCAACTTCATTAAGGCCATTGTGCTTTTTATAGGTTTCAAAAAACCGTTTTAACCAATAAATAACTTTAGGGTCATCACAAACATGTGGTTCATTGCTATTAGCCTCAACCCTGAGTGAAAAACGGCAAAATAGCTCATTTACTGTTGGAGGCACGTAGCACACATCAATTGTTTGTGGGTTACCAAAAGCGAGATCTTGTGGCGCTAAATTTTTAGCCACATTTTGCTTTTGATACGCATCGCCAAACCCTGACTTTTGCCCAACTAATTTATTTTGCTCTATTTGTAGCGGTTCAAAATCTGATTCCGGTGTTTTATAAAAAAATACCGCTTTACTGGGTGAGAGCGAACGCGTGTAACTTAAGTGCCGAGGTAATTGCATTATTCATACTCAAACTTAGACTTTTTCATAAGCATAGACTCTTTTTGAACATCCATAACCCAAAATGCGTCATGAAAGAACTGCTTAGCGCCTGCGTACTTTACTGATGTATTGCTAACACACTCTAACAACCCGATTACGGGCTCAGCATAACAATGGTATTCATGTAAGGCTGCATCTCGCTTTACGGGTTCTTCAAGCGCAGCAAAGCCAATTGCAGCGGGTCTTAAATTAAAGTTACCGTTAAGGGCATCAATCAATTGTTCAAAACTTTTGACTACTTTTTTTGAAGGGTACAACCAACTACCATTTAACGATTTTGCCTTCATATTTTTAAACAGCTCATTCGGTTTAGTATGTAAATGGCACCAGTCTATATTTTGATACAACGAAGGTGGATGCATAGTGCCGCCTGCAAACGTAGATGGTAGTGCGGGCTTTATAAGCTGACTATTTAACTTATTAAGCACCTCTTTATTTGGTACAAAAAGCCTAAATATTAAATCGAGTGTTATATCGCATTTAGGTTTATCAATAATACCTGACCTTATTACATGACTACGCCCTGCAACTTGTTTTAACTTACTTGGCTCAGGTAATGGTTTACCTGTATGTAGTTGATAGCTTTCAATGTAAATAGCACTGCCAATACACTTAATTGAAGGGTCTATAAAGTTTTTTAGCTTACGCTCAAAGTTATGAGCAAGCCCATTTAAAGCAGTAAGTGACGGCATGCCTTGAATATACGGGTTAGCCATTGCCTCAGCATCAAACACTCGCATATCTTGGCAATGTACATACACTATCTGCTCATCATTTAATGTTTCTTGTTCAGCAGTGCAATGAGTAAACACATAGTTTAGCTGAATTTTAAACAGCCCCATTAAATTAGGTTGATATGCAAAGCGTTTGAGCTTACTTAAAGTACCAAGGCTCTCATTTAATACGTTACTAAATTGGCTAATACAGTTAGTAATACTCTGATCTAAGTAATGCTTTGCCCACTCAGGGTAAGCTTGCTCTTGAGCGTTATTTTTAGCTTCCAGAATGTTATCCAGCCATAACTGCAAGCTAACACGTACTTGCCTAATAGCCGCTACTCGCGCTAATCGCTTTTGCCTTAACGTATTAAACTGTTTAATACCAACCAATACCAAAAGCGCATGCTGAAATTGACTACTTAATAGTGCACGAATTTTAAATTTTTTCTCAATATCATTATTAGCTACTTTAGAGCGGTTAACAGCCTTAGAATATGTTTTAGGAAAGTAACGAAGCACTCTAATATTACCGCCTACTGAGCTTGCTAAATCGCCAACATTAGCAGGTCTTGAGTGCTCAACTAAGCCAAAGTTTAACTTACGACCTGTTGTTAATTGCTGAATTTTAGCTAGCATTGCGTGGCTTACTACAGGCGTAACCGCAAGGTAGCTTTGCTGGAATGGCATTTGTAATTGTGGTGAAAAAGAGCTTACTTCTAATGGGAGCTCTGCCACTGGCAAAAGCTGTTTTATTTTGCCTGCGATGTCTAAAACCGCCTTTTTAGTAAACCCGTATTTTCTTATTAAATTAATCCAAACAGGCTCTTCAGCTATTAGTAACTTTGCTAAACAAGTTACTTCACCTTGCCAAATAAATGAGGTTAAAAATAGCTTTGCATGATTAATTTCAGCACTGTTGTGCGACCAGCCAAAACTTAAAGGTAATGACCGGCTACAAATACCCGCAATATCTTCACTTACTACCTTACTAATTAAACGCTGATGGCTTACTCGTATATCAGGGTATTTTAAATTATGGGTATGAAACCATTTAACTTCGTTAATGCACTTATTCAATAACACTTGATCGCGCAATACTCTTTTAGCAGTTCTTACACTTGTTAAATCATCAATCTCACTTCGCTTATAAACAAGATTAATGAGCACAACGAGAGCTTGTTCTTCAAAGCCATCTACCGCAACATGAGGCGTGTATGGAGCAAACAACTTTCTAAGTGCTGTGGTTTTTTCTTTTAGTGATTCAATTGCAAATGCATCTTGTAAGTTCATAAGTTACCACGGCGCTATAAATTGTTTTTTTGTTTGAGGCTTTTCAGCTGCAAATGCTTGCTGTAGTTCAATTACTTGGCGTAAATAAAAAACATGGCTATCAGCTCTGAGCTGTTCGTGCTTTTTTTGTGGGTAAGCGCAGTTTAAAAAGCCTTCTTGATGAAGCCTATAAATCTGCTCTGTGGTGGTGTTTAATAATACTGCTGTATCAAAAGTACAAAGCAGTAAGTCAGCAATATTTGGATGTTTAGTTTTAGGGTTATTATCAACTAATTCGACAAAGTAATTAATAATCTCATCAAGAACTTTGTTTTTACGGTTAGTTGTTGCGGCTATTTGAGCATCACGGATCACATTGCCATATACAGAGTTGAACTTAGTTTTATTAAAAGGGTTAAGTTGCTTAAGCCGCGCATTGTTTGTGAGTAAATCTAATTCAGCGTTAAAGCTATCAGGCCAAGTACTAAAGTAATCAACAAAGGTACGGTTAAAGTCAGCATCGCTTACATCAAGTTGCTTAACCTTCGCAAACCACGATATCAACCCCACTATTTTATGGCTGTTACTACCTGCAAGCGCAGATGCAATTTTAAAGTCTGCATCGTTTAACTGTTCACTACTGGTTGGTTTATAACCACAACCACAAGTGCACTCTAAAAACGTCTCAGAAGCTCTGTAATCAATTGAGTCATCGCATTCCTTACAATGCATAGTTAATTGTGCTTTATGCTTATGGCACGCTTTATAGGGCTTTAAGTGCCAATAAAAAGGAATATAGGAAGATTCAGACAAGCATTTAATGCAAACAGGTATGTTATCAGTACGAAGTAGCTCAAGGGGAATAGCCAGTTCATTTCGACTTACTGCGGCAAGGTTGCCAAATTTAAAATTACTGCGCCGCCATGCAAGCGAAAGAATATTACCAGCGTTTACATCTGCTAATTGGGCTACTAACTTAAGCGCTCTTATTCTAAAGCTGCTCGCTTGCCTAGCATGATAAACATCAACCTTAGTCAGCTCCAACGGCAACGCACCTTCAAGTTCATGATCTTGTTCTGCAAGCCATTGCCACAAAATATCAGCAAGCTCACTATAGCCATCGTATGAGTTATCCCTTGCAAGCCTGAGTAAATAGCTTTCAAGCGCCTCATCAGGATAAGGTTTTGTTTGAACTAAAAAATGCATCGCCAACCTAAACTAAGAAAATCTTAGTTTAGGTTTAGGCTAAATAAATTAGATAGTCAAAAATAATTATCGTTAAATCATTCGTACTTCACAAAAGTACAATATCTGATACTGTAGAGAGCGTTACGGCATTTCTAAAGGATGTATTAATAGCCAGTAACATAAAAAACTCAAATTTAAAAATACAAAGCTAACTTATAAGGAGATTCTTATGGCTTGTAACTGCTGTGGCAAAGCTTTAAATAGCGGCATGGTTCAAAAGAAAGATTCATCAACCGGTCAAAAGTTTAAATCATGCCCTCATTGTTCAGACGCTAATAGTTCTGAACATATATTCCATCCATATCCGGCTTCTTTTGGTATTACTCCTGCTCGTAAAACGGCTCGCAACCCTGATGGATATCAAAGCTATTGCATTGATTGTCGACGATTAAAAAAGGGCGTTGCTTCGAAAGCTTTTCACAATGGCCGCTTGTGCTGCACACTTTAACTAAAGAGATTTAATGCAAGTACATAAAGATGATGCGGTAAATTGGTTATCAACACTTTCAACCGAAAGTGTTGATCTTTTAATTACTGATCCACCCTACGAATCATTAGAAAAACATCGAAAAATAGGAACCACCACTCGCTTAAAAGTAAGTAAATCGTCAAGTAATCAGTGGTTCGACATATTCCCAAATAATCGCTTTGAAGAACTACTAATTGAAATTTACAGAGTGCTGAAAAAAGGTTCGCATTTTTATCTATTCTGCGATCAGGAAACAATGTTTTATATTAAGCCAATAGCTGAAAACGTAGGTTTCAAGTTTTGGAAGCCAATAATTTGGGATAAAGTGACTATTGGAATGGGCTATCATTACAGAGCTAGACACGAATATATTCTTTTTTTCGAGAAAGGTAAGCGCAAGTTAAATGATCTAAGCGTTCCAGATATCCTCACATGTAAAAGAGTATACAGGGGCTACCCTACTGAAAAGCCAGTTAAGTTAATTGAAACACTCATCTCGCAAAGCAGTAATGAAAATGAACTCGTCGTTGATCCTTTTTTTGGCTCAGGAGCTACTTTAGTAGCAGCCAATAACTTAAATCGACAAGCTGTTGGATGTGATATTTCAGAATCTGCTCACTTACATCTAAAAGATCGAATCACATAAGCAGTTATTGATTATGTGATTCAATAAAATCCCAGACCGTTTCACATAGCGAAGTTAGCTCTGGCGTTAACTTCCAATCATCAGACTCATTCATTAGTGAAATTGCAGTATGACAAAATTTAACTTTGTCTTTAATTGTACCTGATTTGTCAGAATAGAATTTCCGTTCAAGTCCATCAGCTTTGTCGACATAGCGCTCTAATACTTCACCAATACCATACCTATTAGATTTAAATAGCTCTTCCTTCATATTTTCAAATCTATCGATATTACTATCAGTTCTCTGTTTAAAAGTTCCCCATCTAGCTTTAGCAGTATCAATCAAAATACCAAAGGGTATAAAGTTTTCAATTTCCTTATAGTCAAGTAAATAAAATGCATCACCCAAAGCTCCCCTTAAGCTTTTAACACGCTCACCTTTACCATCGATATCTGCGTCAGCTATTAGTAAGATATTTCTGCTGAGTCTTTTAGCGGGGGTTTCACTTCCATCATTTTCAACATCATCACTGAAATCCCAGTGAGTTATATTACTGCCTTGGTACTCTGTAAAAACAAAATGAAGATTTTCATGATAACTTTTCAGCTTACTTTTCTTATCTTCATCTTCGAGCTCTTCTATGTACTTATTTAGATAGGCTCGCAAGTATAGCTTATCAGTAACGCCTTCCACCCAAATTGAACAATTAGCAAGAAGTACCGACGATGCTCGTACACCAAGCTCATTTAGTAACTCACCATAATCAAGGGAAGCTTGGACTTTACTCTCCCCATTTATTCTTGAAACTTGTTGAATTGAAATATCGTTACGCTCTTGTGCTAAATCTAAAAAGTGGTTTGAGTGAGTAGTCATAAAAAACATATGTTCTTTATGCTTTGCAAATGTTTCAATCAACGTTCTCTGAAGTCCAGCGTGTAAAAAGTGTTCTGGTTCTTCTATAAAAAACATCGTCGGTTTTTCAGCCATGAACACTTTAAACGTCAAGATGATTATTGACTGTATGCCATCGCCTAAATCGTAGATAGCTCGATCTTCATCCTCACCTTCTTTAACATAAACAACATCCTTCTTTACCATCGGAACCAGAGAGATATCATTGCCAAAAAAGAAGTTTTCAGAAAGATATTTTTCAAACTCTCGTACTTTTTGCCGTTTGTCGTGAGAGCCTAACAGATGGGTTTTCAAATCTTCATACATACTATGACCAGTAAATATTTCTGCATCTTTTAGTTCTGGAGGAAAATAATCATCTATAGTTCGAGACTTAAAAAGATCCTCTGGGGATACTTGTCTCAAACTTCTCAGAGTAGGGATATACACTTTAGGCCATTTTCTTGTTTGATATTCAGTCACAAGTTTTTCAACTGACATACCAAAGTTTTTATCTATCCATTTAATTAAAATGTCTCGAAAGCCTTTTTCATCATTTGATGAGCTATGACTAGGGTCGTATTTTGAGGCCGAACGCAAAGCTGCTATGAAAGTTTCAAAATTATTTGGCTGGCTTTTAATTTTTTTTAGACAGTCTCTAAGCTTAACTTCATGAAAATTATTTAATCTATTAAATGGCGAATACCCACTTGAAAGTTTTTCTAGGTAGTCTAGGAACTCATTAGCCACAACATTTATGTTTACATCTGAAATGTCATAAGTCCATCCCTTTTGCTCATCCTTAAAAAGCTCTCTCAGCTTTCTACTTTTACCAGAGTTATTAGGCCCAATAAAAAAATTTATTTGACGGGTACTTTCCAATAGCCAAAACTTATCATCAATTTTTCCGATTCTTTCTATTAAATTTGTATTGATATCCATATTGACCCACTATTTTTGGTTCTCAGCTAAAGTCCCTAGTAATTCTTTTTGCTGTTTTTCTGTAAGCGTACCGAGTACACATATAAGCTCTGCTAAAGTATCTTCTTCACAGTAAAAGTAAGCTACTGGCACATCTAGCTCTTTAGCAATGCGTTTCATGGTTAAAAAGTCAGGGGCATGTTTGCCTTTTTCGTATTGGTTCATGCGAGCACTAGCCGTATTTGGCTCCATTCCTAATGCCATACCAAGCTGTTGCTGAGTAAGGCCAGCTGCTTTTCTTGCAGATTTTAGGCGTGAAGGTGTTGGAGTTTCCATGTGAACCTTAGCTATAAAAAACATCTTGCTAAGATTCTCTTAGTATCTAACCCATAAGTGTACTAAGGATATTTTAGTTTTTAAATATACACTTAATTAGTAATGTCTTAAACTATACATTTATGAGTTAAAAGGGATTTTATGCTTGTTTTTGCTAGCGATGCTTCGGGTAAGATTGTTTCAATAAATAATGTCAAAAATGGTAAAGCATGTAATTGCTTTTGTATCGCATGTAATGACCCTCTAATTGCACGCAATGGCGGCACTATAAATGCTCATTCATTTGCTCATACTACAAAAGAAGAGTCTAGAACATGCTTAATGACCGCTTTGCATCAGTACGCTCAAGAATATTTTTTAACGGCTAAAACAATAAACCTTCCAGAAATTACTATTTATCATAGAGGTTACAGTAAAACTGAACCTAGTAGAAAAGCCTTAATTAACTCTGCAAAACTTGAATATAGCATTCATAACAAATACATCGCCGATGTGAAGTTAGAAACTGATGTCGGTGATTTATTAGTTGAAATTAAGGTAACATCGCCTTGCTCAGCAGAGAAAATTAACTTTTATCGTGAAGAAAAGCTCGCTTCCTTAGAGTATGATTTATCAGTTTATATTGATTCGGATTATGCTGATGTAAATTGTGCTCTTAAGCATAATGATGATACGTCTAATTGGTTATTTGGTTGGTGTGAGGATCAATTAAAAGAAGAGATTAATCAAAAAGTTGAACTCAATCAAATAGAAATGAATAAAAAAATTCGACAACAAATTGAAGAGTCAAGAAAACAAGCTCTACGTAAATTTGATAACTTAAAAAAGCGACAACGATTAAAAATACCCAGCCACAACATTGGATTTAACCATAATATCAATGGTAAAAATTACGATTTATCTGCCCAAGTAGTAAAAAGTAAAAGTATACATTTTAAAGAAGTTTTACTTGAAGCAGAGCATGAACATTTTTTACTATTGAAATGCGTAGCTCTTAATAACTCTAATCAAGAACGAGTGTTAAATGTTGCCCTTTTATTTCAACATGATACCCCCGATATCCTCAAAAAAGAATCAGGCCAAATCATCGTAGGTCGAATAAAAAAATCAAAACGATTTAAGTTCGAATGGCTTAACTTTACACCACCAGACTCGGCTTTCGAAAGAGCCAAATTTATAGCAATTGCTGAAAAAGAAGAACAACTAAAAAAGTATAAGTTTATAGAGCACGTAACAAACTATGCTGACGTTTATGCATTAGAGCAAGATAGATATTTTTCAAATGATTACCCAAAATGGAAAATCTGGCTTGCTTCACAAAGCGATATGGCTTCCAACGAAAATTTTAATGTTAAAAAACCCAAGTATCCGGCTTTATTAAAAACAAATAATACACACCCTCAACTTTGGATGTTTGATCGCTGGTATATATTAATATTTAGTAAGTTAGCAGAGTTTATTGACAGCTATCCAATCAATACCCCCATAGATACAAAATACATATTTGAGCTACTAAAAAACGAATTTCCACTTTCCCATAATTACAATCTCTTTGTCGAGCAAGCAGAGAAAATGAATGTTTCAGGTAAATTAGAGCACTTACTAAAGCCTGAAAGCATTATAAATACTTGCTTATCATTTTTTGAGGAAAAGTTGGCAGTAGTAAAAGAATCCAATTATTTTATACGCAAGTACGATTTGAAAATACAAATACTACCTGCAAAAAATTAAATTATGGAAAATTCATGAGTAAAAGAAGAAAAATCAAAATTGGTACTATTTTTAATGGTTGTGAATTACTAGAGCTATTGGGAAAAGGAGGTAATGGAGAAGTATGGAAAGTGGTTAACCACGAGCAGGAAGCCTTCTACGCTATAAAGTTTTTAATAAATATAGATGTAGTTAACTATAAACGTTTTCAAAATGAAGTCTCTATTCTTTCAAAGCTAAAAATTGATGGCGTTATGCATGTGATAGATTCTTATTTACCTGATGATCCAAAAAGTGAATTTCCTTGGTTTATGATGCCGGCCGCGCAAGATTTTAGTAAATATTGTGAAAACCTCACCCCAATAGAGGTTGCGAGTGAATTTATAAAGTTGGCGATAACACTCAAAGAACTTCACTCGCAAAAAATAGCACACAGAGATATAAAACCAGCAAATATGCTCATTTACAATAACCGACCATACTTCACTGATTTTGGCCTAGTTCAATACCCTGGAAAAGAGGATATAACACCAGAAAGAAGAGATATAGGAGCCAAGTACACTATGGCGCCAGAAATGAGAAGGCAAGCTGATAGATCTGATGGTTTGCCAGCAGATGTGTACTCTTTAGCTAAATCATTATGGATACTTATCACTGATCAACATAAAGGTTTTGATGGACAATATAATCCTAACTCTGTAATTGGAATAAGCCAATATTGCCCTGACATTTATACGACTGAACTAGATAATTTACTTATCGAATGCACTGATAATGACCCAAAACGTCGCCCTAGTATTTTGAGTTTTTTAAACAGATTGTCAAAATGGATTAGCTTAAATAAAGACTTTGAACAGCGTAATTTATTAGAGTGGCTAGAGCTACAAAATAGGATATTTCCACTTGGCACACCAAAAAGTATTACATGGACTGATAAGAATGCAATCATTTCTATTCTCAATCAAATTGCGTTTACAAAAAGTTTAAATCATATGTTTTACCCAAATGGAGGAGGAAATACTATTAATAGGATTACAACACCTTCAGAGCCTTCAATGATTGCACTTCACTCTGGTAGTGGAACACGTGCAGATATAATGAAACCTAAAAAGTTAACTTTTGAGTCATTTGGTTTTGATCCTCAATGGAACTATTTCAGGCTTGAATTAGAAAAAATTAAACCTATTAATATAGATAATTCTATCCATTCAGAGGGTATTTGCCAGTCTTTATGCGAAATTGAAGACGGTGAGTATGTTGATTATAGCTGCTGGACATATAATGATTATGAAGGACAAGAATTACCAGAAATAGCTAGACCTGTAGAGCGATTCTTATCAGGTTCGTTTGTCTTTTTTGGTACTAGTTCCATATATAATAGTATCAGTGCTACTTATGATGCGCGTCACAATATGATGACCGAAGAGGAATTTTGTAGGTACATTGGAGAAGCCGCCAAACGTTTTTTTAATAAATCTAATGATTAACTGTTCTGCAAAGATAAACCTGTATTTTATCGGCTTTCTTTACTAAAAAAGCTAAAGCTCTTTAGTTTATAATTACTTGTCACTTCCTCAACAACTGACTAATCGGCATTCGGTCAGTAAACTTAGTCGCTATAAATGGATCTTTATCTTGGGCGCTTTCAGGTTTGTATAGTGAATAGCGCTCGACTTCGCTGGCTGTAATTTCTGAAACCGGCAAGGTAAATAGGTTTGGTACATCAGGAAACAGTACTTCAAATGCTTTTACCAAGTGTTTAGTCGTGAGGGTTTTTGCGTTACCCACTAAAGCGTAGAATACTGCATCATCTAAAAAGTATTTTAATGTTCTAAAACAACCTTTTGATAGTGAAAACAAAGCAAACACTGTTGCTTGCTCACTTAAGTTTGGCTTTTCGGTGAATGGCATACGGTTGGCTAGGCCAATTATTAACTGCACAAAGTGCTTTGGGTTTTCTGATAGTTTAAAATAAGGCAGCTGCCGCCTTACTAATAAACGCGATGACCATTGGGGCTCATCTGCTATTTTTTCTGCCCACGGCATACCAACTAATACAATTGATACACCCGCTTCATCGTTAATGTATTTTAATCGGTTGGCAATCTCGCGGCGCTTTTTACCTTGGTTGTGCTCAATTAGCTCTTGAAACTCATCAATAATTACAAGCTCTGTACCACACGTTTTTAAGCATTTTATTAATGATGTCGTTAAGCGAGTGCCGTTTATTCGTAGCTTACGCTCTGTGCTGCCTACTTGCCCTAAGCCTTTAAGAAGCTCAGCTAAAGTAGATTCTAGTGTCGGGTTACTAGGTATGCGGCTTACTAATACAGGGTGGTTCATCACTCCATTAATAAATTGCGGTAAGTGACGTTCTTTATACTGTTTTATTAGTGCTGTTTTACCTGTGCCTGTATCGCCACTTAAAAGCATGCAAGGCTTTTCACCTGCTAGCCCTTTACCAAGTCTTAATCTGTCGAAGTCGTTAAATACCGTGCTTATTATTGGGTATTCAATAAATACATCGCGAAATTCATTTAGTTTTTCTTTTTGTTTATTGGTCAGCATAATTAAAATCCATCTAGATCTGAGATAAAGTCATCCCAGCTATCTGTTGGTTGCTCTTTAGGTGTGACCTTTTTGGGCTCTATGGGTTTGCACTGAGTTATTGATTTTTGTGAATCACTACTGACATTTTGATGCTTAGCTAGCGCTTTACCGCCTTTTACTTTTGAGTGTTTTGGCGCATTTTTTAACGCTTCAAACTCGTTTTGAATTTTATTATGAATAAACATACGCGCTTTTGCTAAGCCTACATTATCGATAGAGCCCGAAATAAAGTCGCGGTGGATGCGTATGTTTATTTTATGCTGATTCAAACTTAAATTTTGGGTGTAACCGTTTGGGTCTATGCATGGTACTTTTATGTAATGCTCTAGCTTATCGAGGTATACGTATACATAAGAAATATCTTCGGGGTTTAACTTAACTAAAACCTTATGAGATACGTTGTGACTAAATTGCTTTCTGTAATTAGACAGCTCCGTGCAGTCATACCTTAAGTTTTCCAGCCATACCCCTCCCTTTCGAAGTTTAGGGTGAATTGA
Source organism: Pseudoalteromonas sp. TAE79 (assembly GCF_000498015.1). Taxonomy (NCBI): domain Bacteria; kingdom Pseudomonadati; phylum Pseudomonadota; class Gammaproteobacteria; order Alteromonadales; family Pseudoalteromonadaceae; genus Pseudoalteromonas; species Pseudoalteromonas sp. TAE79. Next base: position 7,232 of record NZ_AUTL01000155.1, on the reverse strand, counting down.
AATACTGAGCACAATATCTAGTCGTTGTAGATCATCATTACTCAGCATTGTTGGTGGTAACGTACTAAAGCCTTGCTCCCATAGTTGGCTCGGTATGTATTTAAAACGGCTGTCGGCATCTTGATGGTAAACGTCTACTACCCATTTATGAAATAACTGCATAAAGGTCGTAAAACGCATAATTGCATCTTTTTTGGGATTATATTCATGCTTTTGTAAAATATTAGAAAAGGTTTTACCTGGTATAGGGTCTAATAACTCTGTATTTATTGTGCCGAATATACGTTCTACAATTGGTTTTAACCAAGGCTTTGCGACAGCGTTATACTGAGTATTAATGCCTATTTCTTCACAAGCTAGCTCAAGGCTGTTACTCCAAAACTCGGCTCCATTATCAACAACGAGTGTTTCAATTTTACCAGCACACTTCCACTCATTTATAGTATCAGGGTATAGTTTTGCCACTTCACTTTTAGGTTTCATCGAATTTAGCATTGCTCGCCTTACTGCATCGTAGCTAGGCGCACTGAAGCTAAAATAGTAGCCAACAATACAGTGGCTATACACATCTATTAATATGGTAAGTGTTGGCCGACCAAGCGGGATATGTAGCTCATCATCCAATAAAATAAGATCAAGCGGTGTATGGTCAATTTCAACTTTTTCGAGTACTCGGGTAGGCCGTGTATGCCCTTCTACTTTATTAAAAGCAATATCAGCAAGACGTTTACCATAACGAGCAACCATTACTTCGTATTGCGGTAAGTTATCTATTCTGTTTTTGAATGCTTTGTATGTTAAAGGCTTTAAAACACCGCCTACAACACTGTCGTTTTCAATAATAACTAAGTCTTTATAGAACTTATAAGCCGAAGCCACTGATGGCTTTTCTTTTACTAAGTAACGCTCAAGTGCCTTTTCAAAAAACTTATCGGTAGCTGTCTCGCGCTCCCTGTTCCCTTTTTTTTGGTGGCTTGGTATTAGCGCAATGATATTTTTATCTGCATTTGTATAAGCGCTATACCATCGTGCAGCTGTTCTCCAGCTAGGCTTTTTTTCTCCCTCAACTTCTGGCATTACTTTTAATAAAGGTTCAAGGTTTTTTTGTGTCCAACCGCCTTGAATATTCCCCTCAAGCCATTGAATATATTTAAGCTTAGCGAATGTTGTTATTTTTATTTTATCAGGAAGGGCTTGTAAATCTTTGGCGTAATTTTGAGGTGGTTTGGTCTCTACTTTTGGTAATGGCTGGTTAAATTCATCTTCAAACAGCCCGTCATTAAACATTGTTAGACCAAATTGCTGTTTCTATTGATATTTCATTTGTAGTTAAGTCGGCAAATAACTGCCCCAATGATAACAATCGTAGCACTGTAGCAAGTAGCTCACCGGCAGTTACTTTTAAAAAACTAACTAACTGGCACACTTTAATAGAACCGTATTGCTTAACAAGTTCTAGCACCGATGCTTGCAACTCTGTTAAAGACTGAAAACCAGAATAGCGATGTAAAAGCTTTAAGTTATTGAGTGTTGGGTATACACGGATTTGCTTATCAGTAACCAGTATTAAGTCGCGTCCATCCTGCTTAGCGATGGCTTGCTTTTCAATAAAACGTGCACGAAAGTCTTCATCGGCAATTTTGCTTTGCGGTTTTACTTCTATAAATTTTTGCGTGCCGTCTGTGTGGGTAAGTAAAAAGTCAGGCGTGTAACGGCAAATACGGTTATCAAACTCATATTCGTAACCGATTGGTTGTGCTTCAAATGCGGCTATTGATGGTGAAAATTCAAAATGGAAACACGCATCAAACTCTAAAGAGGATTCAACTAAACAGGTAGATTTATTTTTTTGACTAGCAAATTTATGGAGGTTTTTAACACGGGAGTGTTTGAGTTTTCTTCTGTACATGTGAGTCAACCATCTAACCATTTGGTTAAATACTAGACTATGCCACCTTATACTTCCAATTTATGCCATCTTTTAGTACAAATATGTCAACTTATACTTCAAACAACAAACTGACAAGCTTGATTCTTTTAGTGTTGTGCCAGTAGGTGAGCATACGACTAGGGCTTTAATAATGCCAGTTCGGGTTTAAGGGGGTCTTATGTTGTTTCATAAAATCTCAGGCTCTTGGCTAACGAGTTATAAACGATTAGAAATTATGATTACTCAAGAATCGATCATATTATTCAATTCAGCCCAGCAAGTTCAGGCTAAACTCACAATAAACCGCAAAGAAAATAACGGATTGGATACGGCTTTTTTTTACAGTAAAAGTAATCACCGTTGCGCGTTCATCCCCGATGGTAGCTTAGGTCACTTTGAAGTATTTAAATCAAAAGAGGGGCTTAGAGTCAGCCAGTTTAACGCTTTAGGAGAGTTAATTAAAACCGTATCCATGACACTTTAAGTTGAAGCCGCATTAAATGTGGCTTTTTTTTTCACTAAACTAAATGTATCATCTCAACTACACATTCAATTAATAGCGTTAATTATGATTCACTCACTCTCTGTCATTCCTTTACGTGAAGCCCGTTTACTTCAGCCCTGCCCTAATACTGCTTTAATTGCGGTAAGAGACTCAGGTACTGAACTTGATCGTGAAGTAGCTACTGGTGAATGGGGATACTTTAATAAAATTGCATTTGATGATGCCGCGTATTCAGTAGAGCAAATAAAAGATCATGGTAGAGAATTTTGGAATTATTTTGACGGTTGTGCTCGTAAGGTACATGCTCTCAGAATACTTTTAATGATTAAAGAAATACATCAAATTAACGAAATACAAAACATTATTATATTTTGTGACTCTGGTTTATCCCGCTCCGCTGCAATTGGTAAGTACTATTCGGAAACCTATGGTGTTGAACTACATTCAGATACATCTAAAGCTAATACATTGTTATACAGGTTGTTGAATAACCCTAGTTATTTTGATGAAGCTTTACTTGAGTACGTTGAAGAACCTAAAGAAAAAAAATCTAAAGAGCCTCGCAATTTATTTCCATTTGGCTGGTTTGACCTACTCATCGAGAAGTTATTAGGAAAGCAGTCATAAAGTAGCTTTTTAAGCTTATCTAAAGTTATACCCTGCAATAATATACGTAGTTACTAGCTTGCACGATTACGAAGTAGCGATAGATTAAATACAACTTATCGCAACTTCGCAATACGAGAATAAAATCATGAATGACACCTCCCCCATTTATATACCTAAATCAGACTCTGAACTTGAACTCATTGCTGAAAAAATTGGGAATAGCCTTGCTGCCAATACTGGCATTCGAGTTACTTCAAAAGAAGATCTGATGAGTATTGCTGTTGATGCTTTAAATTTAAGTAGCCTCTACTCATTCTATAACGAAACTTATGGCATAACTTCTACTTCTGATGGCTCTCCAATGCATGGCACTGAAATGAGTAAAGGCGCACTTGGATTCTACGACACGCTATTACCTAATTATGTTTGGGTTTTAACAAACTCGCGCTTAAATTTTATTAAAGTTTTTTATAGCGAAATTGATATAGAGAAAGTGAAAACCTCAAATGAACCTAATTTAGAAGTCCTAAAAAATAACACTCAAGCCTTTACTAATTCCCATAATGAAAACCCATTTTGGCAATATATAAAATGCCGATTTCAAATTGAGTCTTTATCAATTGCCTTACCAATTAATGAATCGGTCGGCCTACCGCTTTACTCTAACTATATCGGTCTTAACCACTTTCTAGCTGAGCGTTTATCACTTACATCCATAAATCCTAACTTGCCAATTAAGGAATTGGAGATGAATGACATTGAGAGTGAATATATTTTGATAAAACTAGAAAAGAAAGGGCCGAAATATGACTGAATACCCAGCACTTCAAGTATTAGCGGATAAAGTCATTTATAGAGTTCATTTGATTCAAATATTAAGATATTTTGGTTTTAGATTAGCCGCTTTAAGTGCGTTTATTAGTTTGTATTATTCTTATTATCTGATTTTCAGTATATGTGCCATAGCCGTTATCGCTGTGTACTTAACAAGCTCTGCTAGCAATCATTTTAAAGTGAGTTTTTTTACAGTTTCTTTAAGAATTTACCCAAGATTAGAGCTTTTTCCTCCCGTTCCAAAGTTCCTAATTCCATTTTGTAATAAAAAAGCTACGAGTGAAATTATTTATGAATTGAAAAGCTTGGTAGCGGCGCTAAACAACAAGATTATAGTAGATAAATATAATCAAGTAGATAGCTTTAGGGCTGGGGCTTTAACGGTATACGATGCGGTTAACTTGGTGCTTATGTGTGAAACTCTTATTAAACTCAATCAGAACAATTATTAAAGTCGAATAAGAAGAAAACGCTGCCTTTTGGCAGCGTTTGTCGTTATTACATTAAATTATTCTTCTTTAAATATGCCGCAACACCTTCAAACGAACCAAATGCACCTAATAGCATTTCTTGCGCTCTACTCTTTGCTTCCTCTGTCGGCGCGGTCTTAAGCAACTCATACCATGTTTTCACTAAAGCAACTGGCGGATTGTTCATAAAAAAGCCTTATATATAAAATCAATATTGATACAAAAATACTAAGCAAAGTATAGCAGTAAACTTGTTGGTTTCAAATTTAAAACAACAACTATCCAACAAAATATCTTTATGTATATCATAAACATAGAGTTAAATTAACTTAATCCTATCATGCACTTACTTTCATAAACTTACTTGCGGGATTAGCAATATCTGTGAAAATAAATTACTGAGCATTTAAGTCCTGGTTAAGGTATTTAATTAATGAAACAAGCATTTCCTTTGAACGAAAACGTGGTAATTATTGCAGGTCCTGGTACAGGCAAAACAACAAAGCTACTAGAGATAATAAACAGTAACATTAATGATAGTGGACTAAATCCAAGTGATGCATTAGTACTGATGTTTAACTCGGATATTAAGAATGAGTTCGCTAATCGGATGCAATCAAGTAACTTACATAACCTGACTTTAGTGAAAACTTTTCATGCTATGGCTCTTCAAGTTCTGAAGGAATCAGGTTATCTCAAAGCCTTGGGTATGACTGTTAGTTTCGATGATGGCAGCATCCAGAAGAAAATATGCTCATCTGTTATTTCTCAATTATCATTACTTGAGTTTGATTATAAAAAGAAACAAATGATGGAAGATAAAAAAGCAATCGGTCTAATAATGCAATTTATCTCACTAGTTAAATCTACCAACCTATCCCCTGAAGATGTTTACCTATCTCTTGATTTGTCACCAACATGCAGTTTTATTGTTTCGGCATATCATGGGTTTGAGAAAGTTAGGTGCAGCAAAGGCCTTCTCTTCTATGATGACTTCGTGCCATACGCTACCACTGCGCTAAACAACCCTGAACTTGTTATAACCCCATACTCAAAAGTCTACACTCGAATTTTCGTTGATGAATATCAAGATATTAATCAGTCCCAATTTAATTTTATTAATGCCATTAAGTCTGATAGCACAACAATTGTTGTAGCTGGAGATATAGATCAAACTGTGTACTCTTGGAGAGGTTCAGACCCAACGTTTATGCTTAACTTTGAGAATACATTTACTCCCGTACAGCGTGTAAGTCTCAATAAAACTTATCGCTTTGGCCATTCAATTGCGCTGGTTACTAATAAGCTAATATCAAACAATAATCAGAGGTTTAACAAAATTGTTTCTTCTAGCACAACAACCCCAAACTCAAGCGTTCGTTTAATAGAAACAATGCAACCGGCTGGCGAAGCTATTAAGATAATCTCGGCCAATGCGCTCGTAGGTGAATCATATGGTGATCATGCTATTTTGCTCAGGAGATGGTCTGAGTCTATTCTTTATGAATTATCGTTTTTACTTAAAAAAATTCCCTACTCTATCCCACCAAACTTTTCACTATTGAATTCCAAAGAAATTAGGCTTCTTTCTTACATACTCATCTTAATTACAAATCAAGATGAGGTTTTGCTACAAGATGAAAGAAAAAACATCTTATTCGAGCTGCTTGGCTTTCCGAGTCTTAATGTGACTAAAGCTGTTTATGACGATGTAATAACGCGCCTTAGCAATTTACCGTTTAAATTATGGCCGTCAGCAATAGACACTATCTGTATGTCTAGTAAGGACACTGGTTATAAAAAGGTTAGTGAGCGTATTAGAAATATTGCGAGTTTAAAAATGATCTCATCTAAAAACGCTTATGAAGTGCTGAAAAAATACTTAGATGATAGCCAAGTAAAACGGGCTATGAACTTTACATCAATTTCTAGTGATGAATATGAAGAATCATTAGAGCGAATAGATACTTTATTACTCATTCTTGAAAAACTTCAGTTAAGCTGCAAAAGCGCCCTTGAGTACTTCAACACCTTATTTAAAATGACCGCCATTTACAATCAAAGTGGCGGTGTGACACTTACAACAATTTATAGATCCAAGGGCCGTGAGTTTAAAAACGTAATATTACCTAACTGGGATAAAGATCTACTTGGCTCCAATAACAGTAGCCTTGCAATACCAATTTCACTAGAGGAAAGCCGACGACTAGCCTACGTAGCTACAACAAGGGCATCAAGCAACCTAATAATGCTAACTCGACCTCAAAAGCAAAATTGTCCTAAAAAGGTTTTATTTGCAAGATTTCTTGACGAAATGAAAATCGAAAGCTCTAACGAATGTGCAAAATTGATTAACCTTAATCAGATAGCCACCAGCAACCTAGATGAAATTGAGTTTCGCTATGTACAAAGCATGACTAGCTGTAGCGGCCTGACATCTTATTTTGCCTGACCCGATTTTATCAGCATGTTCTGACCCACAATCATTGATTCTACCCTATGAGGCTGGCTCACTTTAATTAAGAATGGAACCACATTGATTAACACTGGGACTGATTTCATCGGCTTGGGCCCACTTTAATCGACTCTAAATTGGCAGTCCTGCTTCACGCATTTCAGCTGTCATTTCTTTCGCTCTATTTGGTTCTAGCCCTCCAGAGAATAATTTTCTTATTTCGGATGGGCGATAGCGGAATTGTTCAGCAATGACGCGCTCATTGTAACCATGCCTGATAAGTGTCGGTTCAATTTCATATATGCGGCTAGACAGTGTTTCCTCCAAAAGGTCAACATTGATAGGTTTTATACCGACTTTGTAAGCTTCTTCTAGGGCTAATGTTAGATGTTGTTCTACCTGAAGAGGCGTACTGAGATGTTCAGCTAG
>NZ_AUTL01000154.1:0-26161 GCF_000498015.1 Pseudoalteromonas sp. TAE79 | reverse complement strand
CTAAGTATAGGGCGTTGCGCTATTTTGCACGCTGACCCACCAATACTGCCGAAACAGGTTACGGTTAGTTGTGTACCTCTAACTTCTTATGGCTTCCTTCAGACCCCACCGTTGGCCAGTGACGCCCTTGCCATTCAGATTATCTTCCCCTTAGTCAGGGTGATAAGGCATCTTTCAGCCTATCGGGTTTGCCAGCTTCGCTGGGCAAACAAAAAACGCTCCATAAAGGAGCGTTAATCAAAGCATCTATCTATTAACTAAAATAGACCTTAAGCAGATAGCGGCATTGGAATATCTGTTGCGGATATTTTTTTCATGCTGCCTTCTTGCTCTAAGCGAATATGCCAGCTAAACGCTTCTTCAAGTAAATGAGGCGTATGCCCGCCACGCTCACAAGCGCGCTCGTAATAGTCTAACATTGCTTCGCGATAATCTGGGTGCACACAATGCTTAATAACTTGTACAGCACGCTCACGCGGTGCTAAGCCACGTAAATCAGCTAAACCTTGCTCGGTTACTAAAATATCAACATCGTGCTCATTATGATCAACATGGCTCGCCATAGGTACAACGCTTGAAATCGCGCCATTTTTAGCAATTGACTTAGTCACAAATATTGCTAAATGAGCATTACGAGCAAAATCACCCGAGCCGCCAATACCATTCATCATTCGTGTGCCACACACATGTGTTGAATTTACATTGCCATACATATCAAACTCAAGTGCAGTATTAATGGCAATAATACCTAAACGGCGCACTATTTCAGGATGGTTAGAAATTTCTTGAGGGCGTAACACTAGTTTATCTTTGTATTTTTCTAAATTATTAAATACTTGTGCGTTACAGCGCTCCGATAAAACAATTGAGCTGCCCGATGCAAAGCTCATCTTACCTGCGTCAATTAGGTCAAACGTCGAATCTTGTAGTACCTCTGAATACATTGTTAAATCTTTAAAGTCAGAGTCGAGTAGCCCCATCATCACTGCATTAGCAATATTACCAATGCCTGCTTGCAGCGGACCTAAATTAGCTGGCAATTTATTTTTAGCCACTTCGTCTTTAAAAAAGTTAACCAAATGGCGCGCAATTGATGCAGTGTCTTCATCAGGGTCGGTAACGGTCGAAAACGAGTCGCTTTGGTTAGTAAAAACAATACCAACAATTTTTGCAGGATCGATAGGAATAGCAGTGCTACCAATACGGTCATCTACTTTAACTAACGGCATTGGTTGGCGAGTAGGACGATACGAGGGAATGTATATATCGTGCAAACCTTCAAGATTAGGGTTATGCAGCATATTAATTTCAACGATAACTTCTTTAGCAAAAATAGCAAAGCTTGCTGAGTTACCAACCGATGTAGTAGGCACAATATGCCCTTCTTCGGTAATGGCAACCGCTTCAATAACAGCTACATCAGGCATAGTTAATTGATGATTTCGTAAATGCTCAACCGTTTCAGATAAATGCTGATCAATAAACATTACTTCGCCGTTATTAATCGCTTTACGCAAGGTGCTATCTACCTGAAAAGGCATACGACGCGCTAAAATGCCTGCTTCGGTAAGTAGTTTATCTAAATCATTACCTAAAGATGCGCCAGTCATTAAATTTATTTTTATTGGATTTTTTTTGACTTGCTCAATTAACGCTCTGGGTACTGCTTTAGCTTCTCCGGCACGAGTGAAACCACTCATCCCTACAGTCATTCCATCTTTAATAAATTGGCTTGCTTGTTCTGCCGGCATCACCTTGTCGTGCAGGTTACTATTGCGAATACGTTCCAAGTGCATACTGAGCTCCTCTCTAAATTTGACATTATTCTAATCCTAACTTCGTACGACACAATCTAGACTTAAGTCGTATTTACGAATCGAGGATGAGCAACATGTTTAAAAGGGATGTTAATTTACTTTTAATTAATACTATCATGTAGTTATTAGTAATATTTTTAACAGAAATGACATAACAATCTATAAAGTAATTTATAAAGTAATCTATAAATAAATAGTATTATTTAATTAGAGGAATTATTTTTGAGGAATTAACTTTATTAGTTCAAACACCCAATGTTGTTTGAAGTATAAGTTGACATAAGAACATACGTTTCTACTGGGCTACAGCGCCATAGGTGGAGTGTAACTTGGCATAAAATTGAAGTGTATAATGGCATAAAGTTACCAAATATAGGCTTTATGAGGTCAATCCCATAAAAATACTGCCAAGTTTAGTTGGCTGCTATGTGCCAACTATAGTCTTTGAACCTTAATAATCTATACTTTGAATTGTTGAGGTTATGTGCTCTTTACTTACGAATATTGTGCCATCATCATTTAATGATCACCGCTTTTCTTTCGAAGTATTGAGTTACTTTACTCAAAACGAATACTCAGGGCTTGCCTTACAAACGCTGTCTATATTTCTTTCGAAGAGTAAAGAATGCATAACAAATTTCAATAATCGGAGATTTGGCATGAATACTAAAAATGATAACTTTTCTGCATATGTTGGCCTTGATTGGGCTGATAAAAAACATGATATTTGTGTGCAGGTTAAAGACGAAGAGTCTCGGGCGTTCAGCGTAATTTCTCACTCACCTGAATCAATTCATGATTGGGTTGAGGGATTACATAAAAAAGTAAAAGGCAATATTGCTGTTGCAGTTGAGTTAAATAAAGGACCTATAGTATATGCCTTGCAAAAATATAGCTTTGTTACAGTTTATCCTATTCATGGATTAACCCTTGCTCGATACAGACAAGCTATGTTTCCTAGCGGTTCAAAAGATGATCCTTCAGACGCTGAATTAGCATTAGATATGATGCTCAATTATCCAAAGAAGATTACCCCCCTCAAACCAAGCAGCGAGAAAACAAGAGCATTAGCCCTCCTTGTCGAACAACGTCGATTACTTGTAGACGACAAACGTAGGCATGCGAACCGAATCATTAATGCTCTAAAGCAATATTATACACAGCCCTTAGAGTGGTTTTCACACAGAGATACAGAGCTATTTTGTAATTTTCTAATTAAATTCCCAAACTTAAATGAATTAAAACGCGTTAGAACAAATACAGTTGCCAAACTATTAAACTCCAGAGGAGGGCCCACTGTTAAGAAGACCCCAGAACGCATTGCATCTATAAAGGAGGCAATTCCTCTTACTAACGACGAATCTTTAATTATACCTTATCAAACGTTTGTCATGGCATTGGCCAAACAGATGTTGGTATTAATTAACAATATTCGAGAGTATGACTCACAAATAAACTCAATTTTTACCAGTATGGATGACGCCTCAATATTTGCTTCACTTCCCGGTACAGGCCCTTGCCTTGCTCCTAGGCTTTTAGCTGCTTTAGGGGAAGATAAATCTCGTTTTAGTAGCGCACAAGAAATACAAAACTATGCAGGCTTATCGCCAGTTACAGAGCGTAGTGGTCAAAAGAGCTGGGTACATTGGCGCTGGCAATGTTCTAAATTTGTCCGTCAGAGCTTTATAGAGTGGGCTTCCAAAAGCGTAGCGCAGTCTTATTGGGCGGGCATTTATTACGCACAGCAAAAAGCGAAAGGTAATTCACACCAATCGGCAATAAGAGCGTTGGCCTATAAATGGGTAAGGATCTTATTTAGGTGCTGGAAAACAGGGAAAGCTTATGATGAATCAAAATATTTAAAAGCACTAAAAGAGAAAGGTTCTCCTCTTTTAGTGGTAGAAAAAGCTTGTTGAATGCCTCAGGGCGTGAAGCGGACAGTCGTAACCATAGTCACTTGTTATATTTCAATTGTATCTGTCCATGAATAGATCTGAATACTTGCGCCAAATAGGAAGTAAATTTTCAAAATCCAATTTATTATTGGAGACTTGAACCGTTAAACCACCAAGGTTTTTCTTATCGTTAAGCACTTTGTTTTGGTTTTTCCAATGATTTTCAAGATGCTGGGGCTTCTTTGGAGTAGGATATCTTCCATCCCAAATAATATATTCTGATAGAACATTTAAAATTCCATTTTCTTCTTTGGACGTTGTGAAGTTTGCGGTTTTTGACAATGACACTAAGTCATGGGTAGCCCCGAAACTAACGCCTGCGCCTACACAATGCGCTTTGAAAAGAAGCTCTAAGGACATTCCCATTAACATTTTGTACGTTGACCAGCAGTTTATCTCTAACTCTCTTTCTTTTTGCATTGCTTTCCATAGAGTGCGAGCTGACACCAAAAGGTCATGTGATTTGTTATGCCAGTAAGCTGGTGTTTCTTGGCGTAGTTCGGATTGCTTGTTGTAAAGATCCATTTTTCAATTTCGCTTCAAAAGCTTAGTTCTAGCCTCGTTAAATTCCTCTTCAGAGATGTGACCATCTTCTTTGAGCTTCGCCCATTTTGTTAATTCATCTGCCACAGAGTATTGCTTTAACTTTTCTCCTTTGATTATGTCTACCTCTGACTGATTTGTTGATTCATTGCATGACTTTGGTTTTGTTGAAAATATTCCATTAACCTCTACCCATTCTCTGTGCCTATTCATGGGGGAGTAAAATAAAACCTGAACCACAATCAAATAAGCAAAAGCAATTCCAGCGAACATTAATGAAATAAAGAACTCATCATCGTAAAACCAGCTATCCTCCGCACTGAAATACTTATTGCCCCAATAAATCGAACTCAGAGCGCAACCAATGAGAGCTAACCATGCATAGCCCTTAAAATTTTTGACTGCAGTATCAATGCTGGAGAAGTCTTGATTCTTCTTCATCATATATATGCCAAAGCCCAAAAATATGGCAGGAATAATGCCGAAAAGAAACACTATCGAAGGGGCCATCAAAAGCGAAAAAATAAGCAGCTTACCTTGGTCGCCACTACTCATAGGTTGATTTTGCAATGTACACTCCTTTTGAAATATAATTTAATAGTGCGCTCGTCGCGCATATTTCTACCGACACCACGCTCATTTATCTACTTTATATAGTTTTAACAAATTACCTAAGGCATTACTATCACTAAGTTTTCTAAATTTTTTAGGTAAAGTTAAACGAATCAATATGCGCGCAGCGCTCATTTTCATGAATATATGCGCAAAAAGTAGTTTGACCAATCAATTAACGACTATATTTAGCCAATATCAATGATTGGTTATCGCTCTAATCCGACTATCAGCTGGATAACAGAAGTGCTATTATTAAATATAACTTTTCTTGGCTTTGAGGTATGTATGCCTAGTGATATTCAACCTAGTGCTAATCATAAATTTGTAGATATACTCAGCAATGGAAAAGTTAATTTAAGCTCAAACCCTTTAGATGAAATTGAATTAATTCAGCGTGGTTTAGATTTAAAGAGTGTTGAGAAGTTTAGGCTTCAGTTAGGTTGGGATATTCAATCCTTTGCTAAAGCAATTGGTACAAATATTAGAACTTTGGAACGTCATAAAAAAGAGTACACACGTTTAAATGCAACTTTGAGTGAAAATACCTTTGAGTTAGCTCATCTAGCATCAGCTTGTATTGATTACTTTGAAAATATTGAACGATGGAATAAATGGCTAAATACGTACTCCTTACAATTTAGCTCTAAAACACCTTTAACATTTGTAAATACAATTGCTGGTAGAAGGTTAATTAGGAACGTTATAAATAGCCTTAAATACGGTTATAACGCTTAAAAACACCCCAGCATTTGCTGGGGTCTCTCTATTTAGCCTCTGCCTTTTCGGCAGTTAAAAGTCACAAGTTGTGGTTGTTTACTTCCTGGCCTAATTTCAGCTGCCTACTCGGCAGTTCACACTGGTCGCCCGAGTCTAATCGATTGCCTTAAATTTCCAGCTGCCTACTCGGCAGTTCACTATTAAAAATAGTTTAAATTTCTATAAATACCAAACTGTTAAACGAATTTAAATTATTTACCCTTATTTTTAATTAACCTGATAACCCATTGAAAATAAGAAGAGTATTTTATGACTACTGAAAAATGGGATTCAAAGAAGGAACCGTACCTAGAAATGTTTGATTTGTAGCAAAGCCATAATTGTTAAAGTGATTATTTATGGGTTCAGGTTTTTCGACTTTTTGTACATGCAAAACATAACTTTGACCATTGCCTTTGCTTGATACGGGTATTGAATGAAAGTGGCCTATGGCTTTTTCCTCAAATTTATATTCAGGGTTGTAAACCTCGCCTCTAGCTTCAGCTCGCTTTTTAGCGCGTTTCAATCGTCTTTGCTTTTCACCAACAAATGCTTTGGCTACTGATTGGTTGCGAACAAACATGACTTCGCTTTGATTTACTGGTACTTCGAGTATTTTTGATAAGCCAAATAACTTATCATGAGCCATCATCTCAAAATAGCTTTGCTGAGATAGGTTGGTTAATTGCTTTTTATCTGTCGATACAAACGCTAATTCATTACCTATAGTTTGCTCATTCCATTTAGGAAAGCACACACCAATATTACTTATCTCGCGTGAACTCATAAACCCATGCAAAATACCAATGCAACGCCCAGCAAGGAGGCTTACATCACAATTTTTAGGTAAATAAGTAATAGTAAAATAATAGCGTTTCAAGCTTTACTCCTTTGGAACAAGCCACCTTTAATTAGCACTGCCGCAATAAAGTGAACTGCGTTTGATTCTTCATTTTGCGCCAAACCATGTCTTTCCATGTGCTTAATATGCATGGCAATGCGCGGGAGTAATGAATAAAAGTCTGAATGGGTCTTAGGTGTTCTGTGTGCAACTAATATTTGCTTATCTGCACCATACTCATGAGTGCGCAAAGGTTTGTAGCCTCCCTCATACCAATCATCGATAGTTTGGATAGCAGCCCCTACTTTTTGTGAGTTTAAACTTGCTGCTTTTTTATCGCCGACTTGAGTATATGCAAGTTGTTTAGATGACATACCCTGTTCAACAGTATCTACAAACTTTTGACTAGGGTGAACTTCTTGGCTAAATGCATTTTTAATTTTTGCGGTTATATCTAAGTAACAATAATTTTGAGGATTGCTAAGCCCTTCTTGAATAGCTTCTGACAACGTTAATAATGCTGTTTGATTATTTTGCCAATTGCCTTGCCATTTTAGTTTTTGTGCACCTTCAACAATAATTGGAGCTGCGTGCTCAGTGAGGATTTCAATATCAACATTTGGTGATTGGCGGTTGCGCCAAAGCCAATTGGCCATCAGTATATTTTTAGCGTAACGGGTAGCAACTTCATTAAGGCCATTGTGCTTTTTATAGGTTTCAAAAAACCGTTTTAACCAATAAATAACTTTAGGGTCATCACAAACATGTGGTTCATTGCTATTAGCCTCAACCCTGAGTGAAAAACGGCAAAATAGCTCATTTACTGTTGGAGGCACGTAGCACACATCAATTGTTTGTGGGTTACCAAAAGCGAGATCTTGTGGCGCTAAATTTTTAGCCACATTTTGCTTTTGATACGCATCGCCAAACCCTGACTTTTGCCCAACTAATTTATTTTGCTCTATTTGTAGCGGTTCAAAATCTGATTCCGGTGTTTTATAAAAAAATACCGCTTTACTGGGTGAGAGCGAACGCGTGTAACTTAAGTGCCGAGGTAATTGCATTATTCATACTCAAACTTAGACTTTTTCATAAGCATAGACTCTTTTTGAACATCCATAACCCAAAATGCGTCATGAAAGAACTGCTTAGCGCCTGCGTACTTTACTGATGTATTGCTAACACACTCTAACAACCCGATTACGGGCTCAGCATAACAATGGTATTCATGTAAGGCTGCATCTCGCTTTACGGGTTCTTCAAGCGCAGCAAAGCCAATTGCAGCGGGTCTTAAATTAAAGTTACCGTTAAGGGCATCAATCAATTGTTCAAAACTTTTGACTACTTTTTTTGAAGGGTACAACCAACTACCATTTAACGATTTTGCCTTCATATTTTTAAACAGCTCATTCGGTTTAGTATGTAAATGGCACCAGTCTATATTTTGATACAACGAAGGTGGATGCATAGTGCCGCCTGCAAACGTAGATGGTAGTGCGGGCTTTATAAGCTGACTATTTAACTTATTAAGCACCTCTTTATTTGGTACAAAAAGCCTAAATATTAAATCGAGTGTTATATCGCATTTAGGTTTATCAATAATACCTGACCTTATTACATGACTACGCCCTGCAACTTGTTTTAACTTACTTGGCTCAGGTAATGGTTTACCTGTATGTAGTTGATAGCTTTCAATGTAAATAGCACTGCCAATACACTTAATTGAAGGGTCTATAAAGTTTTTTAGCTTACGCTCAAAGTTATGAGCAAGCCCATTTAAAGCAGTAAGTGACGGCATGCCTTGAATATACGGGTTAGCCATTGCCTCAGCATCAAACACTCGCATATCTTGGCAATGTACATACACTATCTGCTCATCATTTAATGTTTCTTGTTCAGCAGTGCAATGAGTAAACACATAGTTTAGCTGAATTTTAAACAGCCCCATTAAATTAGGTTGATATGCAAAGCGTTTGAGCTTACTTAAAGTACCAAGGCTCTCATTTAATACGTTACTAAATTGGCTAATACAGTTAGTAATACTCTGATCTAAGTAATGCTTTGCCCACTCAGGGTAAGCTTGCTCTTGAGCGTTATTTTTAGCTTCCAGAATGTTATCCAGCCATAACTGCAAGCTAACACGTACTTGCCTAATAGCCGCTACTCGCGCTAATCGCTTTTGCCTTAACGTATTAAACTGTTTAATACCAACCAATACCAAAAGCGCATGCTGAAATTGACTACTTAATAGTGCACGAATTTTAAATTTTTTCTCAATATCATTATTAGCTACTTTAGAGCGGTTAACAGCCTTAGAATATGTTTTAGGAAAGTAACGAAGCACTCTAATATTACCGCCTACTGAGCTTGCTAAATCGCCAACATTAGCAGGTCTTGAGTGCTCAACTAAGCCAAAGTTTAACTTACGACCTGTTGTTAATTGCTGAATTTTAGCTAGCATTGCGTGGCTTACTACAGGCGTAACCGCAAGGTAGCTTTGCTGGAATGGCATTTGTAATTGTGGTGAAAAAGAGCTTACTTCTAATGGGAGCTCTGCCACTGGCAAAAGCTGTTTTATTTTGCCTGCGATGTCTAAAACCGCCTTTTTAGTAAACCCGTATTTTCTTATTAAATTAATCCAAACAGGCTCTTCAGCTATTAGTAACTTTGCTAAACAAGTTACTTCACCTTGCCAAATAAATGAGGTTAAAAATAGCTTTGCATGATTAATTTCAGCACTGTTGTGCGACCAGCCAAAACTTAAAGGTAATGACCGGCTACAAATACCCGCAATATCTTCACTTACTACCTTACTAATTAAACGCTGATGGCTTACTCGTATATCAGGGTATTTTAAATTATGGGTATGAAACCATTTAACTTCGTTAATGCACTTATTCAATAACACTTGATCGCGCAATACTCTTTTAGCAGTTCTTACACTTGTTAAATCATCAATCTCACTTCGCTTATAAACAAGATTAATGAGCACAACGAGAGCTTGTTCTTCAAAGCCATCTACCGCAACATGAGGCGTGTATGGAGCAAACAACTTTCTAAGTGCTGTGGTTTTTTCTTTTAGTGATTCAATTGCAAATGCATCTTGTAAGTTCATAAGTTACCACGGCGCTATAAATTGTTTTTTTGTTTGAGGCTTTTCAGCTGCAAATGCTTGCTGTAGTTCAATTACTTGGCGTAAATAAAAAACATGGCTATCAGCTCTGAGCTGTTCGTGCTTTTTTTGTGGGTAAGCGCAGTTTAAAAAGCCTTCTTGATGAAGCCTATAAATCTGCTCTGTGGTGGTGTTTAATAATACTGCTGTATCAAAAGTACAAAGCAGTAAGTCAGCAATATTTGGATGTTTAGTTTTAGGGTTATTATCAACTAATTCGACAAAGTAATTAATAATCTCATCAAGAACTTTGTTTTTACGGTTAGTTGTTGCGGCTATTTGAGCATCACGGATCACATTGCCATATACAGAGTTGAACTTAGTTTTATTAAAAGGGTTAAGTTGCTTAAGCCGCGCATTGTTTGTGAGTAAATCTAATTCAGCGTTAAAGCTATCAGGCCAAGTACTAAAGTAATCAACAAAGGTACGGTTAAAGTCAGCATCGCTTACATCAAGTTGCTTAACCTTCGCAAACCACGATATCAACCCCACTATTTTATGGCTGTTACTACCTGCAAGCGCAGATGCAATTTTAAAGTCTGCATCGTTTAACTGTTCACTACTGGTTGGTTTATAACCACAACCACAAGTGCACTCTAAAAACGTCTCAGAAGCTCTGTAATCAATTGAGTCATCGCATTCCTTACAATGCATAGTTAATTGTGCTTTATGCTTATGGCACGCTTTATAGGGCTTTAAGTGCCAATAAAAAGGAATATAGGAAGATTCAGACAAGCATTTAATGCAAACAGGTATGTTATCAGTACGAAGTAGCTCAAGGGGAATAGCCAGTTCATTTCGACTTACTGCGGCAAGGTTGCCAAATTTAAAATTACTGCGCCGCCATGCAAGCGAAAGAATATTACCAGCGTTTACATCTGCTAATTGGGCTACTAACTTAAGCGCTCTTATTCTAAAGCTGCTCGCTTGCCTAGCATGATAAACATCAACCTTAGTCAGCTCCAACGGCAACGCACCTTCAAGTTCATGATCTTGTTCTGCAAGCCATTGCCACAAAATATCAGCAAGCTCACTATAGCCATCGTATGAGTTATCCCTTGCAAGCCTGAGTAAATAGCTTTCAAGCGCCTCATCAGGATAAGGTTTTGTTTGAACTAAAAAATGCATCGCCAACCTAAACTAAGAAAATCTTAGTTTAGGTTTAGGCTAAATAAATTAGATAGTCAAAAATAATTATCGTTAAATCATTCGTACTTCACAAAAGTACAATATCTGATACTGTAGAGAGCGTTACGGCATTTCTAAAGGATGTATTAATAGCCAGTAACATAAAAAACTCAAATTTAAAAATACAAAGCTAACTTATAAGGAGATTCTTATGGCTTGTAACTGCTGTGGCAAAGCTTTAAATAGCGGCATGGTTCAAAAGAAAGATTCATCAACCGGTCAAAAGTTTAAATCATGCCCTCATTGTTCAGACGCTAATAGTTCTGAACATATATTCCATCCATATCCGGCTTCTTTTGGTATTACTCCTGCTCGTAAAACGGCTCGCAACCCTGATGGATATCAAAGCTATTGCATTGATTGTCGACGATTAAAAAAGGGCGTTGCTTCGAAAGCTTTTCACAATGGCCGCTTGTGCTGCACACTTTAACTAAAGAGATTTAATGCAAGTACATAAAGATGATGCGGTAAATTGGTTATCAACACTTTCAACCGAAAGTGTTGATCTTTTAATTACTGATCCACCCTACGAATCATTAGAAAAACATCGAAAAATAGGAACCACCACTCGCTTAAAAGTAAGTAAATCGTCAAGTAATCAGTGGTTCGACATATTCCCAAATAATCGCTTTGAAGAACTACTAATTGAAATTTACAGAGTGCTGAAAAAAGGTTCGCATTTTTATCTATTCTGCGATCAGGAAACAATGTTTTATATTAAGCCAATAGCTGAAAACGTAGGTTTCAAGTTTTGGAAGCCAATAATTTGGGATAAAGTGACTATTGGAATGGGCTATCATTACAGAGCTAGACACGAATATATTCTTTTTTTCGAGAAAGGTAAGCGCAAGTTAAATGATCTAAGCGTTCCAGATATCCTCACATGTAAAAGAGTATACAGGGGCTACCCTACTGAAAAGCCAGTTAAGTTAATTGAAACACTCATCTCGCAAAGCAGTAATGAAAATGAACTCGTCGTTGATCCTTTTTTTGGCTCAGGAGCTACTTTAGTAGCAGCCAATAACTTAAATCGACAAGCTGTTGGATGTGATATTTCAGAATCTGCTCACTTACATCTAAAAGATCGAATCACATAAGCAGTTATTGATTATGTGATTCAATAAAATCCCAGACCGTTTCACATAGCGAAGTTAGCTCTGGCGTTAACTTCCAATCATCAGACTCATTCATTAGTGAAATTGCAGTATGACAAAATTTAACTTTGTCTTTAATTGTACCTGATTTGTCAGAATAGAATTTCCGTTCAAGTCCATCAGCTTTGTCGACATAGCGCTCTAATACTTCACCAATACCATACCTATTAGATTTAAATAGCTCTTCCTTCATATTTTCAAATCTATCGATATTACTATCAGTTCTCTGTTTAAAAGTTCCCCATCTAGCTTTAGCAGTATCAATCAAAATACCAAAGGGTATAAAGTTTTCAATTTCCTTATAGTCAAGTAAATAAAATGCATCACCCAAAGCTCCCCTTAAGCTTTTAACACGCTCACCTTTACCATCGATATCTGCGTCAGCTATTAGTAAGATATTTCTGCTGAGTCTTTTAGCGGGGGTTTCACTTCCATCATTTTCAACATCATCACTGAAATCCCAGTGAGTTATATTACTGCCTTGGTACTCTGTAAAAACAAAATGAAGATTTTCATGATAACTTTTCAGCTTACTTTTCTTATCTTCATCTTCGAGCTCTTCTATGTACTTATTTAGATAGGCTCGCAAGTATAGCTTATCAGTAACGCCTTCCACCCAAATTGAACAATTAGCAAGAAGTACCGACGATGCTCGTACACCAAGCTCATTTAGTAACTCACCATAATCAAGGGAAGCTTGGACTTTACTCTCCCCATTTATTCTTGAAACTTGTTGAATTGAAATATCGTTACGCTCTTGTGCTAAATCTAAAAAGTGGTTTGAGTGAGTAGTCATAAAAAACATATGTTCTTTATGCTTTGCAAATGTTTCAATCAACGTTCTCTGAAGTCCAGCGTGTAAAAAGTGTTCTGGTTCTTCTATAAAAAACATCGTCGGTTTTTCAGCCATGAACACTTTAAACGTCAAGATGATTATTGACTGTATGCCATCGCCTAAATCGTAGATAGCTCGATCTTCATCCTCACCTTCTTTAACATAAACAACATCCTTCTTTACCATCGGAACCAGAGAGATATCATTGCCAAAAAAGAAGTTTTCAGAAAGATATTTTTCAAACTCTCGTACTTTTTGCCGTTTGTCGTGAGAGCCTAACAGATGGGTTTTCAAATCTTCATACATACTATGACCAGTAAATATTTCTGCATCTTTTAGTTCTGGAGGAAAATAATCATCTATAGTTCGAGACTTAAAAAGATCCTCTGGGGATACTTGTCTCAAACTTCTCAGAGTAGGGATATACACTTTAGGCCATTTTCTTGTTTGATATTCAGTCACAAGTTTTTCAACTGACATACCAAAGTTTTTATCTATCCATTTAATTAAAATGTCTCGAAAGCCTTTTTCATCATTTGATGAGCTATGACTAGGGTCGTATTTTGAGGCCGAACGCAAAGCTGCTATGAAAGTTTCAAAATTATTTGGCTGGCTTTTAATTTTTTTTAGACAGTCTCTAAGCTTAACTTCATGAAAATTATTTAATCTATTAAATGGCGAATACCCACTTGAAAGTTTTTCTAGGTAGTCTAGGAACTCATTAGCCACAACATTTATGTTTACATCTGAAATGTCATAAGTCCATCCCTTTTGCTCATCCTTAAAAAGCTCTCTCAGCTTTCTACTTTTACCAGAGTTATTAGGCCCAATAAAAAAATTTATTTGACGGGTACTTTCCAATAGCCAAAACTTATCATCAATTTTTCCGATTCTTTCTATTAAATTTGTATTGATATCCATATTGACCCACTATTTTTGGTTCTCAGCTAAAGTCCCTAGTAATTCTTTTTGCTGTTTTTCTGTAAGCGTACCGAGTACACATATAAGCTCTGCTAAAGTATCTTCTTCACAGTAAAAGTAAGCTACTGGCACATCTAGCTCTTTAGCAATGCGTTTCATGGTTAAAAAGTCAGGGGCATGTTTGCCTTTTTCGTATTGGTTCATGCGAGCACTAGCCGTATTTGGCTCCATTCCTAATGCCATACCAAGCTGTTGCTGAGTAAGGCCAGCTGCTTTTCTTGCAGATTTTAGGCGTGAAGGTGTTGGAGTTTCCATGTGAACCTTAGCTATAAAAAACATCTTGCTAAGATTCTCTTAGTATCTAACCCATAAGTGTACTAAGGATATTTTAGTTTTTAAATATACACTTAATTAGTAATGTCTTAAACTATACATTTATGAGTTAAAAGGGATTTTATGCTTGTTTTTGCTAGCGATGCTTCGGGTAAGATTGTTTCAATAAATAATGTCAAAAATGGTAAAGCATGTAATTGCTTTTGTATCGCATGTAATGACCCTCTAATTGCACGCAATGGCGGCACTATAAATGCTCATTCATTTGCTCATACTACAAAAGAAGAGTCTAGAACATGCTTAATGACCGCTTTGCATCAGTACGCTCAAGAATATTTTTTAACGGCTAAAACAATAAACCTTCCAGAAATTACTATTTATCATAGAGGTTACAGTAAAACTGAACCTAGTAGAAAAGCCTTAATTAACTCTGCAAAACTTGAATATAGCATTCATAACAAATACATCGCCGATGTGAAGTTAGAAACTGATGTCGGTGATTTATTAGTTGAAATTAAGGTAACATCGCCTTGCTCAGCAGAGAAAATTAACTTTTATCGTGAAGAAAAGCTCGCTTCCTTAGAGTATGATTTATCAGTTTATATTGATTCGGATTATGCTGATGTAAATTGTGCTCTTAAGCATAATGATGATACGTCTAATTGGTTATTTGGTTGGTGTGAGGATCAATTAAAAGAAGAGATTAATCAAAAAGTTGAACTCAATCAAATAGAAATGAATAAAAAAATTCGACAACAAATTGAAGAGTCAAGAAAACAAGCTCTACGTAAATTTGATAACTTAAAAAAGCGACAACGATTAAAAATACCCAGCCACAACATTGGATTTAACCATAATATCAATGGTAAAAATTACGATTTATCTGCCCAAGTAGTAAAAAGTAAAAGTATACATTTTAAAGAAGTTTTACTTGAAGCAGAGCATGAACATTTTTTACTATTGAAATGCGTAGCTCTTAATAACTCTAATCAAGAACGAGTGTTAAATGTTGCCCTTTTATTTCAACATGATACCCCCGATATCCTCAAAAAAGAATCAGGCCAAATCATCGTAGGTCGAATAAAAAAATCAAAACGATTTAAGTTCGAATGGCTTAACTTTACACCACCAGACTCGGCTTTCGAAAGAGCCAAATTTATAGCAATTGCTGAAAAAGAAGAACAACTAAAAAAGTATAAGTTTATAGAGCACGTAACAAACTATGCTGACGTTTATGCATTAGAGCAAGATAGATATTTTTCAAATGATTACCCAAAATGGAAAATCTGGCTTGCTTCACAAAGCGATATGGCTTCCAACGAAAATTTTAATGTTAAAAAACCCAAGTATCCGGCTTTATTAAAAACAAATAATACACACCCTCAACTTTGGATGTTTGATCGCTGGTATATATTAATATTTAGTAAGTTAGCAGAGTTTATTGACAGCTATCCAATCAATACCCCCATAGATACAAAATACATATTTGAGCTACTAAAAAACGAATTTCCACTTTCCCATAATTACAATCTCTTTGTCGAGCAAGCAGAGAAAATGAATGTTTCAGGTAAATTAGAGCACTTACTAAAGCCTGAAAGCATTATAAATACTTGCTTATCATTTTTTGAGGAAAAGTTGGCAGTAGTAAAAGAATCCAATTATTTTATACGCAAGTACGATTTGAAAATACAAATACTACCTGCAAAAAATTAAATTATGGAAAATTCATGAGTAAAAGAAGAAAAATCAAAATTGGTACTATTTTTAATGGTTGTGAATTACTAGAGCTATTGGGAAAAGGAGGTAATGGAGAAGTATGGAAAGTGGTTAACCACGAGCAGGAAGCCTTCTACGCTATAAAGTTTTTAATAAATATAGATGTAGTTAACTATAAACGTTTTCAAAATGAAGTCTCTATTCTTTCAAAGCTAAAAATTGATGGCGTTATGCATGTGATAGATTCTTATTTACCTGATGATCCAAAAAGTGAATTTCCTTGGTTTATGATGCCGGCCGCGCAAGATTTTAGTAAATATTGTGAAAACCTCACCCCAATAGAGGTTGCGAGTGAATTTATAAAGTTGGCGATAACACTCAAAGAACTTCACTCGCAAAAAATAGCACACAGAGATATAAAACCAGCAAATATGCTCATTTACAATAACCGACCATACTTCACTGATTTTGGCCTAGTTCAATACCCTGGAAAAGAGGATATAACACCAGAAAGAAGAGATATAGGAGCCAAGTACACTATGGCGCCAGAAATGAGAAGGCAAGCTGATAGATCTGATGGTTTGCCAGCAGATGTGTACTCTTTAGCTAAATCATTATGGATACTTATCACTGATCAACATAAAGGTTTTGATGGACAATATAATCCTAACTCTGTAATTGGAATAAGCCAATATTGCCCTGACATTTATACGACTGAACTAGATAATTTACTTATCGAATGCACTGATAATGACCCAAAACGTCGCCCTAGTATTTTGAGTTTTTTAAACAGATTGTCAAAATGGATTAGCTTAAATAAAGACTTTGAACAGCGTAATTTATTAGAGTGGCTAGAGCTACAAAATAGGATATTTCCACTTGGCACACCAAAAAGTATTACATGGACTGATAAGAATGCAATCATTTCTATTCTCAATCAAATTGCGTTTACAAAAAGTTTAAATCATATGTTTTACCCAAATGGAGGAGGAAATACTATTAATAGGATTACAACACCTTCAGAGCCTTCAATGATTGCACTTCACTCTGGTAGTGGAACACGTGCAGATATAATGAAACCTAAAAAGTTAACTTTTGAGTCATTTGGTTTTGATCCTCAATGGAACTATTTCAGGCTTGAATTAGAAAAAATTAAACCTATTAATATAGATAATTCTATCCATTCAGAGGGTATTTGCCAGTCTTTATGCGAAATTGAAGACGGTGAGTATGTTGATTATAGCTGCTGGACATATAATGATTATGAAGGACAAGAATTACCAGAAATAGCTAGACCTGTAGAGCGATTCTTATCAGGTTCGTTTGTCTTTTTTGGTACTAGTTCCATATATAATAGTATCAGTGCTACTTATGATGCGCGTCACAATATGATGACCGAAGAGGAATTTTGTAGGTACATTGGAGAAGCCGCCAAACGTTTTTTTAATAAATCTAATGATTAACTGTTCTGCAAAGATAAACCTGTATTTTATCGGCTTTCTTTACTAAAAAAGCTAAAGCTCTTTAGTTTATAATTACTTGTCACTTCCTCAACAACTGACTAATCGGCATTCGGTCAGTAAACTTAGTCGCTATAAATGGATCTTTATCTTGGGCGCTTTCAGGTTTGTATAGTGAATAGCGCTCGACTTCGCTGGCTGTAATTTCTGAAACCGGCAAGGTAAATAGGTTTGGTACATCAGGAAACAGTACTTCAAATGCTTTTACCAAGTGTTTAGTCGTGAGGGTTTTTGCGTTACCCACTAAAGCGTAGAATACTGCATCATCTAAAAAGTATTTTAATGTTCTAAAACAACCTTTTGATAGTGAAAACAAAGCAAACACTGTTGCTTGCTCACTTAAGTTTGGCTTTTCGGTGAATGGCATACGGTTGGCTAGGCCAATTATTAACTGCACAAAGTGCTTTGGGTTTTCTGATAGTTTAAAATAAGGCAGCTGCCGCCTTACTAATAAACGCGATGACCATTGGGGCTCATCTGCTATTTTTTCTGCCCACGGCATACCAACTAATACAATTGATACACCCGCTTCATCGTTAATGTATTTTAATCGGTTGGCAATCTCGCGGCGCTTTTTACCTTGGTTGTGCTCAATTAGCTCTTGAAACTCATCAATAATTACAAGCTCTGTACCACACGTTTTTAAGCATTTTATTAATGATGTCGTTAAGCGAGTGCCGTTTATTCGTAGCTTACGCTCTGTGCTGCCTACTTGCCCTAAGCCTTTAAGAAGCTCAGCTAAAGTAGATTCTAGTGTCGGGTTACTAGGTATGCGGCTTACTAATACAGGGTGGTTCATCACTCCATTAATAAATTGCGGTAAGTGACGTTCTTTATACTGTTTTATTAGTGCTGTTTTACCTGTGCCTGTATCGCCACTTAAAAGCATGCAAGGCTTTTCACCTGCTAGCCCTTTACCAAGTCTTAATCTGTCGAAGTCGTTAAATACCGTGCTTATTATTGGGTATTCAATAAATACATCGCGAAATTCATTTAGTTTTTCTTTTTGTTTATTGGTCAGCATAATTAAAATCCATCTAGATCTGAGATAAAGTCATCCCAGCTATCTGTTGGTTGCTCTTTAGGTGTGACCTTTTTGGGCTCTATGGGTTTGCACTGAGTTATTGATTTTTGTGAATCACTACTGACATTTTGATGCTTAGCTAGCGCTTTACCGCCTTTTACTTTTGAGTGTTTTGGCGCATTTTTTAACGCTTCAAACTCGTTTTGAATTTTATTATGAATAAACATACGCGCTTTTGCTAAGCCTACATTATCGATAGAGCCCGAAATAAAGTCGCGGTGGATGCGTATGTTTATTTTATGCTGATTCAAACTTAAATTTTGGGTGTAACCGTTTGGGTCTATGCATGGTACTTTTATGTAATGCTCTAGCTTATCGAGGTATACGTATACATAAGAAATATCTTCGGGGTTTAACTTAACTAAAACCTTATGAGATACGTTGTGACTAAATTGCTTTCTGTAATTAGACAGCTCCGTGCAGTCATACCTTAAGTTTTCCAGCCATACCCCTCCCTTTCGAAGTTTAGGGTGAATTGAAATACTGAGCACAATATCTAGTCGTTGTAGATCATCATTACTCAGCATTGTTGGTGGTAACGTACTAAAGCCTTGCTCCCATAGTTGGCTCGGTATGTATTTAAAACGGCTGTCGGCATCTTGATGGTAAACGTCTACTACCCATTTATGAAATAACTGCATAAAGGTCGTAAAACGCATAATTGCATCTTTTTTGGGATTATATTCATGCTTTTGTAAAATATTAGAAAAGGTTTTACCTGGTATAGGGTCTAATAACTCTGTATTTATTGTGCCGAATATACGTTCTACAATTGGTTTTAACCAAGGCTTTGCGACAGCGTTATACTGAGTATTAATGCCTATTTCTTCACAAGCTAGCTCAAGGCTGTTACTCCAAAACTCGGCTCCATTATCAACAACGAGTGTTTCAATTTTACCAGCACACTTCCACTCATTTATAGTATCAGGGTATAGTTTTGCCACTTCACTTTTAGGTTTCATCGAATTTAGCATTGCTCGCCTTACTGCATCGTAGCTAGGCGCACTGAAGCTAAAATAGTAGCCAACAATACAGTGGCTATACACATCTATTAATATGGTAAGTGTTGGCCGACCAAGCGGGATATGTAGCTCATCATCCAATAAAATAAGATCAAGCGGTGTATGGTCAATTTCAACTTTTTCGAGTACTCGGGTAGGCCGTGTATGCCCTTCTACTTTATTAAAAGCAATATCAGCAAGACGTTTACCATAACGAGCAACCATTACTTCGTATTGCGGTAAGTTATCTATTCTGTTTTTGAATGCTTTGTATGTTAAAGGCTTTAAAACACCGCCTACAACACTGTCGTTTTCAATAATAACTAAGTCTTTATAGAACTTATAAGCCGAAGCCACTGATGGCTTTTCTTTTACTAAGTAACGCTCAAGTGCCTTTTCAAAAAACTTATCGGTAGCTGTCTCGCGCTCCCTGTTCCCTTTTTTTTGGTGGCTTGGTATTAGCGCAATGATATTTTTATCTGCATTTGTATAAGCGCTATACCATCGTGCAGCTGTTCTCCAGCTAGGCTTTTTTTCTCCCTCAACTTCTGGCATTACTTTTAATAAAGGTTCAAGGTTTTTTTGTGTCCAACCGCCTTGAATATTCCCCTCAAGCCATTGAATATATTTAAGCTTAGCGAATGTTGTTATTTTTATTTTATCAGGAAGGGCTTGTAAATCTTTGGCGTAATTTTGAGGTGGTTTGGTCTCTACTTTTGGTAATGGCTGGTTAAATTCATCTTCAAACAGCCCGTCATTAAACATTGTTAGACCAAATTGCTGTTTCTATTGATATTTCATTTGTAGTTAAGTCGGCAAATAACTGCCCCAATGATAACAATCGTAGCACTGTAGCAAGTAGCTCACCGGCAGTTACTTTTAAAAAACTAACTAACTGGCACACTTTAATAGAACCGTATTGCTTAACAAGTTCTAGCACCGATGCTTGCAACTCTGTTAAAGACTGAAAACCAGAATAGCGATGTAAAAGCTTTAAGTTATTGAGTGTTGGGTATACACGGATTTGCTTATCAGTAACCAGTATTAAGTCGCGTCCATCCTGCTTAGCGATGGCTTGCTTTTCAATAAAACGTGCACGAAAGTCTTCATCGGCAATTTTGCTTTGCGGTTTTACTTCTATAAATTTTTGCGTGCCGTCTGTGTGGGTAAGTAAAAAGTCAGGCGTGTAACGGCAAATACGGTTATCAAACTCATATTCGTAACCGATTGGTTGTGCTTCAAATGCGGCTATTGATGGTGAAAATTCAAAATGGAAACACGCATCAAACTCTAAAGAGGATTCAACTAAACAGGTAGATTTATTTTTTTGACTAGCAAATTTATGGAGGTTTTTAACACGGGAGTGTTTGAGTTTTCTTCTGTACATGTGAGTCAACCATCTAACCATTTGGTTAAATACTAGACTATGCCACCTTATACTTCCAATTTATGCCATCTTTTAGTACAAATATGTCAACTTATACTTCAAACAACAAACTGACAAGCTTGATTCTTTTAGTGTTGTGCCAGTAGGTGAGCATACGACTAGGGCTTTAATAATGCCAGTTCGGGTTTAAGGGGGTCTTATGTTGTTTCATAAAATCTCAGGCTCTTGGCTAACGAGTTATAAACGATTAGAAATTATGATTACTCAAGAATCGATCATATTATTCAATTCAGCCCAGCAAGTTCAGGCTAAACTCACAATAAACCGCAAAGAAAATAACGGATTGGATACGGCTTTTTTTTACAGTAAAAGTAATCACCGTTGCGCGTTCATCCCCGATGGTAGCTTAGGTCACTTTGAAGTATTTAAATCAAAAGAGGGGCTTAGAGTCAGCCAGTTTAACGCTTTAGGAGAGTTAATTAAAACCGTATCCATGACACTTTAAGTTGAAGCCGCATTAAATGTGGCTTTTTTTTTCACTAAACTAAATGTATCATCTCAACTACACATTCAATTAATAGCGTTAATTATGATTCACTCACTCTCTGTCATTCCTTTACGTGAAGCCCGTTTACTTCAGCCCTGCCCTAATACTGCTTTAATTGCGGTAAGAGACTCAGGTACTGAACTTGATCGTGAAGTAGCTACTGGTGAATGGGGATACTTTAATAAAATTGCATTTGATGATGCCGCGTATTCAGTAGAGCAAATAAAAGATCATGGTAGAGAATTTTGGAATTATTTTGACGGTTGTGCTCGTAAGGTACATGCTCTCAGAATACTTTTAATGATTAAAGAAATACATCAAATTAACGAAATACAAAACATTATTATATTTTGTGACTCTGGTTTATCCCGCTCCGCTGCAATTGGTAAGTACTATTCGGAAACCTATGGTGTTGAACTACATTCAGATACATCTAAAGCTAATACATTGTTATACAGGTTGTTGAATAACCCTAGTTATTTTGATGAAGCTTTACTTGAGTACGTTGAAGAACCTAAAGAAAAAAAATCTAAAGAGCCTCGCAATTTATTTCCATTTGGCTGGTTTGACCTACTCATCGAGAAGTTATTAGGAAAGCAGTCATAAAGTAGCTTTTTAAGCTTATCTAAAGTTATACCCTGCAATAATATACGTAGTTACTAGCTTGCACGATTACGAAGTAGCGATAGATTAAATACAACTTATCGCAACTTCGCAATACGAGAATAAAATCATGAATGACACCTCCCCCATTTATATACCTAAATCAGACTCTGAACTTGAACTCATTGCTGAAAAAATTGGGAATAGCCTTGCTGCCAATACTGGCATTCGAGTTACTTCAAAAGAAGATCTGATGAGTATTGCTGTTGATGCTTTAAATTTAAGTAGCCTCTACTCATTCTATAACGAAACTTATGGCATAACTTCTACTTCTGATGGCTCTCCAATGCATGGCACTGAAATGAGTAAAGGCGCACTTGGATTCTACGACACGCTATTACCTAATTATGTTTGGGTTTTAACAAACTCGCGCTTAAATTTTATTAAAGTTTTTTATAGCGAAATTGATATAGAGAAAGTGAAAACCTCAAATGAACCTAATTTAGAAGTCCTAAAAAATAACACTCAAGCCTTTACTAATTCCCATAATGAAAACCCATTTTGGCAATATATAAAATGCCGATTTCAAATTGAGTCTTTATCAATTGCCTTACCAATTAATGAATCGGTCGGCCTACCGCTTTACTCTAACTATATCGGTCTTAACCACTTTCTAGCTGAGCGTTTATCACTTACATCCATAAATCCTAACTTGCCAATTAAGGAATTGGAGATGAATGACATTGAGAGTGAATATATTTTGATAAAACTAGAAAAGAAAGGGCCGAAATATGACTGAATACCCAGCACTTCAAGTATTAGCGGATAAAGTCATTTATAGAGTTCATTTGATTCAAATATTAAGATATTTTGGTTTTAGATTAGCCGCTTTAAGTGCGTTTATTAGTTTGTATTATTCTTATTATCTGATTTTCAGTATATGTGCCATAGCCGTTATCGCTGTGTACTTAACAAGCTCTGCTAGCAATCATTTTAAAGTGAGTTTTTTTACAGTTTCTTTAAGAATTTACCCAAGATTAGAGCTTTTTCCTCCCGTTCCAAAGTTCCTAATTCCATTTTGTAATAAAAAAGCTACGAGTGAAATTATTTATGAATTGAAAAGCTTGGTAGCGGCGCTAAACAACAAGATTATAGTAGATAAATATAATCAAGTAGATAGCTTTAGGGCTGGGGCTTTAACGGTATACGATGCGGTTAACTTGGTGCTTATGTGTGAAACTCTTATTAAACTCAATCAGAACAATTATTAAAGTCGAATAAGAAGAAAACGCTGCCTTTTGGCAGCGTTTGTCGTTATTACATTAAATTATTCTTCTTTAAATATGCCGCAACACCTTCAAACGAACCAAATGCACCTAATAGCATTTCTTGCGCTCTACTCTTTGCTTCCTCTGTCGGCGCGGTCTTAAGCAACTCATACCATGTTTTCACTAAAGCAACTGGCGGATTGTTCATAAAAAAGCCTTATATATAAAATCAATATTGATACAAAAATACTAAGCAAAGTATAGCAGTAAACTTGTTGGTTTCAAATTTAAAACAACAACTATCCAACAAAATATCTTTATGTATATCATAAACATAGAGTTAAATTAACTTAATCCTATCATGCACTTACTTTCATAAACTTACTTGCGGGATTAGCAATATCTGTGAAAATAAATTACTGAGCATTTAAGTCCTGGTTAAGGTATTTAATTAATGAAACAAGCATTTCCTTTGAACGAAAACGTGGTAATTATTGCAGGTCCTGGTACAGGCAAAACAACAAAGCTACTAGAGATAATAAACAGTAACATTAATGATAGTGGACTAAATCCAAGTGATGCATTAGTACTGATGTTTAACTCGGATATTAAGAATGAGTTCGCTAATCGGATGCAATCAAGTAACTTACATAACCTGACTTTAGTGAAAACTTTTCATGCTATGGCTCTTCAAGTTCTGAAGGAATCAGGTTATCTCAAAGCCTTGGGTATGACTGTTAGTTTCGATGATGGCAGCATCCAGAAGAAAATATGCTCATCTGTTATTTCTCAATTATCATTACTTGAGTTTGATTATAAAAAGAAACAAATGATGGAAGATAAAAAAGCAATCGGTCTAATAATGCAATTTATCTCACTAGTTAAATCTACCAACCTATCCCCTGAAGATGTTTACCTATCTCTTGATTTGTCACCAACATGCAGTTTTATTGTTTCGGCATATCATGGGTTTGAGAAAGTTAGGTGCAGCAAAGGCCTTCTCTTCTATGATGACTTCGTGCCATACGCTACCACTGCGCTAAACAACCCTGAACTTGTTATAACCCCATACTCAAAAGTCTACACTCGAATTTTCGTTGATGAATATCAAGATATTAATCAGTCCCAATTTAATTTTATTAATGCCATTAAGTCTGATAGCACAACAATTGTTGTAGCTGGAGATATAGATCAAACTGTGTACTCTTGGAGAGGTTCAGACCCAACGTTTATGCTTAACTTTGAGAATACATTTACTCCCGTACAGCGTGTAAGTCTCAATAAAACTTATCGCTTTGGCCATTCAATTGCGCTGGTTACTAATAAGCTAATATCAAACAATAATCAGAGGTTTAACAAAATTGTTTCTTCTAGCACAACAACCCCAAACTCAAGCGTTCGTTTAATAGAAACAATGCAACCGGCTGGCGAAGCTATTAAGATAATCTCGGCCAATGCGCTCGTAGGTGAATCATATGGTGATCATGCTATTTTGCTCAGGAGATGGTCTGAGTCTATTCTTTATGAATTATCGTTTTTACTTAAAAAAATTCCCTACTCTATCCCACCAAACTTTTCACTATTGAATTCCAAAGAAATTAGGCTTCTTTCTTACATACTCATCTTAATTACAAATCAAGATGAGGTTTTGCTACAAGATGAAAGAAAAAACATCTTATTCGAGCTGCTTGGCTTTCCGAGTCTTAATGTGACTAAAGCTGTTTATGACGATGTAATAACGCGCCTTAGCAATTTACCGTTTAAATTATGGCCGTCAGCAATAGACACTATCTGTATGTCTAGTAAGGACACTGGTTATAAAAAGGTTAGTGAGCGTATTAGAAATATTGCGAGTTTAAAAATGATCTCATCTAAAAACGCTTATGAAGTGCTGAAAAAATACTTAGATGATAGCCAAGTAAAACGGGCTATGAACTTTACATCAATTTCTAGTGATGAATATGAAGAATCATTAGAGCGAATAGATACTTTATTACTCATTCTTGAAAAACTTCAGTTAAGCTGCAAAAGCGCCCTTGAGTACTTCAACACCTTATTTAAAATGACCGCCATTTACAATCAAAGTGGCGGTGTGACACTTACAACAATTTATAGATCCAAGGGCCGTGAGTTTAAAAACGTAATATTACCTAACTGGGATAAAGATCTACTTGGCTCCAATAACAGTAGCCTTGCAATACCAATTTCACTAGAGGAAAGCCGACGACTAGCCTACGTAGCTACAACAAGGGCATCAAGCAACCTAATAATGCTAACTCGACCTCAAAAGCAAAATTGTCCTAAAAAGGTTTTATTTGCAAGATTTCTTGACGAAATGAAAATCGAAAGCTCTAACGAATGTGCAAAATTGATTAACCTTAATCAGATAGCCACCAGCAACCTAGATGAAATTGAGTTTCGCTATGTACAAAGCATGACTAGCTGTAGCGGCCTGACATCTTATTTTGCCTGACCCGATTTTATCAGCATGTTCTGACCCACAATCATTGATTCTACCCTATGAGGCTGGCTCACTTTAATTAAGAATGGAACCACATTGATTAACACTGGGACTGATTTCATCGGCTTGGGCCCACTTTAATCGACTCTAAATTGGCAGTCCTGCTTCACGCATTTCAGCTGTCATTTCTTTCGCTCTATTTGGTTCTAGCCCTCCAGAGAATAATTTTCTTATTTCGGATGGGCGATAGCGGAATTGTTCAGCAATGACGCGCTCATTGTAACCATGCCTGATAAGTGTCGGTTCAATTTCATATATGCGGCTAGACAGTGTTTCCTCCAAAAGGTCAACATTGATAGGTTTTATACCGACTTTGTAAGCTTCTTCTAGGGCTAATGTTAGATGTTGTTCTACCTGAAGAGGCGTACTGAGATGTTCAGCTAG
>NZ_AUTL01000153.1:0-956 GCF_000498015.1 Pseudoalteromonas sp. TAE79 | reverse complement strand
CAAGCAAATTAGGTGCAAAGAATCAATGACAAGCACGTAGTGCTACCATTTTCTTTGCGCAAGGTGCCTCAACTTTAACGCTATGCGCTAAGAGTCACCTCATGAATTTGGAAAATATATGATAATATTTTTTAAGTCTTTTCAGTAATATCTACTTTAGTTATATTAACTTCTTCGCTTATTTCACTATCACATAAAACGCGTTTGGCGTTGTATGGTTAAGCCTCACGGGTAATTAGTACAAGTTAGCTTAATGGCTCACACCACTTCCACATCTTGCCTATCAACGTTGTAGTCTTCAACGGCCCTTCAGAGACTTTAAAAGTCTAGTGAGAACTCATCTCGAGGCCTGCTTCGCGCTTAGATGCTTTCAGCGCTTATCAGTTCCGAACGTAGCTACCGGGCAATGCCATTGGCATGACAACCCGAACACCAGCGGTTCGTTCACTCCGGTCCTCTCGTACTAGGAGCAACCCCTCTCAATTCTCAAACGCCCACGGCAGATAGGGACCGAACTGTCTCACGACGTTCTAAACCCAGCTCGCGTACCACTTTAAATGGCGAACAGCCATACCCTTGGGACCGACTTCAGCCCCAGGATGTGATGAGCCGACATCGAGGTGCCAAACACCGCCGTCGATATGAACTCTTGGGCGGTATCAGCCTGTTATCCCCGGAGTACCTTTTATCCGTTGAGCGATGGCCCTTCCATTCAGAACCACCGGATCACTATGACCTACTTTCGTACCTGCTCGACGTGTCTGTCTCGCAGTTAAGCTGGCTTCTACCATTACACTAACCGTACGATGTCCGACCGTACTTAGCCAACCTTCGTGCTCCTCCGTTACTCTTTAGGAGGAGACCGCCCCAGTCAAACTACCCACCAGGCACTGTCCGTAACCCCGATTCAGGGGCCAACGTTAGAACATCAAAACTACAAGGGTGGTATTTCAAGG
>NZ_AUTL01000152.1:0-1627 GCF_000498015.1 Pseudoalteromonas sp. TAE79 | reverse complement strand
CTAAGTATAGGGCGTTGCGCTATTTTGCACGCTGACCCACCAATACTGCCGAAACAGGTTACGGTTAGTTGTGTACCTCTAACTTCTTATGGCTTCCTTCAGACCCCACCGTTGGCCAGTGATGCCCTTGCCATTCAGATTATCTTCCCCTTAGTCAGGGTGATAAGGCATCTTTCAGCCTATCGGGTTTGCCAGCTTCGCTGGGCAAACAAAAAACCCGTCACATTACTGTAACGGGTTTCTCTTAATTAAATCCTGGTAATGTCGTAGTGCCACAGCGGTGGAGAGGCACATAGCAAATGCTACACTATCTTTGTGTCTGGGCGTCCTTCTGCGGGGCTCGCCTTAGAACTATTTTATTTCGCCACTGAGTTCGCCATGGACTATTTACAAAATTTCAGAAAGCAAAAAACCCGTCACATTACTGTAACAGGTTTCTCTTAATTAAATCCTGGTAATGTCCTACTTTCACATAGCAAATGCTACACTATCATCGGCGCTGTTTCGTTTCACTACTGAGTTCGGCATGGGATCAGGTGGGTCCAAAACGCTATTGTCACCAAGAAAATTCTTTTCAATTTTCTTATTTTAATTATTAAGGTTAAAGTCCTTCGACTGAATTTGAAGCCTGGTAATGTCCTACTTTCACATAGCAAATGCTACACTATCATCGGCGCTGTTTCGTTTCACTACTGAGTTCGGCATGGAGTCAGGTGGGTCCAAAACGCTATTGTCACCAAGCAAATTTGGGCATTAATCCGTATCGCTACGCACTAACTGAATTTGGAAAATATCTGATAATATTTTTTAAGTCTTTTCAGTAATATCTACTTTAGTTATATTAACTTCTGTCTAAACTGTCGCATAAAACGCGTTTGGCGTTGTATGGTTAAGCCTCACGGGTAATTAGTACAAGTTAGCTTAATGGCTCACACCACTTCCACATCTTGCCTATCAACGTTGTAGTCTTCAACGGCCCTTCAGAGACTTTAAAAGTCTAGTGAGAACTCATCTCGAGGCCTGCTTCGCGCTTAGATGCTTTCAGCGCTTATCAGTTCCGAACGTAGCTACCGGGCAATGCCATTGGCATGACAACCCGAACACCAGCGGTTCGTTCACTCCGGTCCTCTCGTACTAGGAGCAACCCCTCTCAATTCTCAAACGCCCACGGCAGATAGGGACCGAACTGTCTCACGACGTTCTAAACCCAGCTCGCGTACCACTTTAAATGGCGAACAGCCATACCCTTGGGACCGACTTCAGCCCCAGGATGTGATGAGCCGACATCGAGGTGCCAAACACCGCCGTCGATATGAACTCTTGGGCGGTATCAGCCTGTTATCCCCGGAGTACCTTTTATCCGTTGAGCGATGGCCCTTCCATTCAGAACCACCGGATCACTATGACCTACTTTCGTACCTGCTCGACGTGTCTGTCTCGCAGTTAAGCTGGCTTCTACCATTACACTAACCGTACGATGTCCGACCGTACTTAGCCAACCTTCGTGCTCCTCCGTTACTCTTTAGGAGGAGACCGCCCCAGTCAAACTACCCACCAGGCACTGTCCGTAACCCCGATTCAGGGGCCAACGTTAGAACATCAAAACTACAAGGGTGGTATTTCAAGG
>NZ_AUTL01000151.1:0-97780 GCF_000498015.1 Pseudoalteromonas sp. TAE79 | reverse complement strand
TGGCTACGAAAGTAGCGGTGATACTGGGCGAATTAAAGTACTTAGTGCAAACCACCCAACACCAGACGATAACAGCTTAGCTGCTGGCAAAGAGTTATTGGAGCTTGTAAAAAATAATCCGGCTGATATTCCTATTTTGTTTATTATTTCGGGGGGCGGTTCGTCGTTGATGTGCCTACCTGTTGATGATGTGCCTTTTTCACAAAAGCAAAAGCTTAATCAGTTTTTACTTAGAAGTGGTGCAAGCGTTGATGAAATAAATGTAGTGCGTAAGCAGTTGTCACTTGTTAAAGGCGGTAAGTTAGCGCAGGCCGCTAAGTCGGATTATGTTACGCTCATTATTTCAGATGTAGTAGGGGACAAACCAAGTGATATAGCATCAGGCCCTACTATTAGCGATGGCAGTACTAAAGCCGATGCACTGGCTATTTTACAAAAGTACAATTGGCCGGTAATAGCAGAGGTTGAAGCGCATTTATTAAAACCAGAGCAAGAACGAGTTGCTGACACCGTGGGGGAGTACTTTATTGTTGCAAATGCGCAGCATGCTATTGATAGCGCAATAGGTGTTGCACAGCATCAAGGCTGGGAAACTCAGGTACTAGGGTATGATATTCAAGGCGAGGCTAAAGAGGTTGCAAAGCAACATGCGGCTATCGCTCTTGATCAAAAAGCCCAAGGCAAGCGCGTTATGTTGTTCTCTGGTGGCGAGCTTACCGTAACCGTTGCTGATATTTATGGCGATGGCGGGCCCAATCAAGAATACTTAATGGCGTTGGCTGAGGAACTTAATGGCGAAGCGGGTATTTACGCACTTGCTTGTGATACCGATGGTGTAGATGGTAGTAAAGATGTAGCGGGTGCGTATATAAATAGCAGTACAATTGCTCGCGCACAAGACGCTGGCGAAAACTTACACGCACAGTTAGAAGGTCATAATAGCCATCAGTTTTTTAAAGCCATTGATGATTTAATTATTACTGGGCCAACTAACACAAATGTGAATGATTTTAGAGTGATAGTGATTGAGTAGGCGCAGTTTGCCCACTTGTTCTTTATAATGGTTTCACGTAATCTTGTGCTCCAATTTTGTTAGGGTTAATACCTATGTTTTCGTTAAACAACAGTAACTTATTACGCTCTGGTTTTGAGCTTGGAAAAGGCGAAAAGCTATTTCAAGATATTGAGCGCGATATTATAAAAGTGGTGTTTTGGGAAAAGTGCGTAACCCAAAGTCATATTGTGAGCGCAACTCGTATTCCACAGCAAACTGTGTCGCGTTTACTTAAGTCGTTAACCCAACACGGTGTAATTGTACAAACTGATACGCTAATTCCTAATAAAAAAGGTAAGCCTGGGTTTGGCATTGCCCTTAATCCCGATTACGGATTTACCTTTGGCTTAGCTATTTTGCTTGATGCTATTTCGCTTGCTGTAATGGATTTTACGGGAAAGGTGGTTTACAACCATATGCAGCTAATGTCGGATATGAGCATTAATAATGTGCTTAAATGTGCACAAAAGCTGGTAGAAGATATAAGCGCTGAGCGTGACATTCCAAGTGAAAAAGTACTGGGAATGGGCGTGGGTATCTCTGGCTTTTTTAGCTCAATGGATGGGAAAATGAATACCCACCATATGCTAGAAGAGTGGTCGCAGGTTGATATTATCGATATTGTGTCGCAGCATTTTCAACTCCCTACTTGGGTTGTTAACGATGCTACAGGCGCAGCCGCAGGTGAAGGTGTTGCTGGTATTGGACGCGAGTATAAAAACTTTGTTTATATGTTTGTGTCGGCCGCATTTGGTGGTGGTATTGTAAATAATGGCGACGTACTGCGCGGTACATACGGAAACGCAGGTGAGCTTGGCGACATGCTACCGCCAAAATTATATGCCCACCCCAATCTTGAATTACTAAAACGTATTTTGAAAAAAAATGGCGTAGCGGTTACTTCTATTTACGACCTGCATGACAACTTTGACCCCGATTGGCCAGGTGTTGAAGAGTGGTTGTTTAAAGTTCAAGACTCATTTGATTTAGTGGCAACCTGTTGCTCTGCATTATTAGATGCTGAAGCGATTATTATTGGTGGCCATATTCCAAAAGAGTTGGCTGAAAAAGTTATTGCACGAACTGAGGTTTATGCACAATTTAGACGTGGCGCTAAACGCCCTATGCCAAAGCTGGTGGTATCTAATATTGATAATTTTCCGGTATCAATTGGCGCAGCCACATTGCCATTTAGAGAGTTGTGTTTGTAGCTTAATACCAATCCGCAATAATACTTAATCATTTTGCGGGGCTAAACGTGTCGCTACCTGCGTTAAAAAATTCTCATTTACGACTGCATGGATGCAGAAGGTAGAGCAATGCAGGAGCAATTGCCGAGAACAACTAAATATCGAATTTTTTGCCTAGCTATCAACACGTTTTTCCAGCCTCAAAATAGCTTATTTAATTAAGCGAATTGGTATAAGAAATACACATTTTAAAAACAAAAAAGCCGATATTGTTTTATGCAATATCGGCTTTTTTGTGTGGGTTATTTACTCTTCAACGAATGCTTCGCCTTGTGTCATCCACTTAGCAGCAGGTTTGCCTTTTAAGTAATGATCAAAGTACTGCATCATACGTACTGAAAAATCGACCTGATTAGGAAACTTTTTCAAGTGGTGTGGTTCACCTTCGTATTGTAAAAAGGTTGCATCTTTACCTGCGCGACGAAGCGCTAAGTAGTACTGCACGCCTTCGTGCCAAGGCACTGCATCGTCTTTATCGCCAAACATAATTAAAATAGGGGTATTTACTTTATCTGCAAAAAACACCGGTGAGTTTTCTATGTACAGCTCTGGTGCTTCAAATAAGTTTTTACCTATACGGCTTTGCCCTGTTTCGTATTGAAACTGACGAGCAAGACCTGATTTCAAACGTATGCCACTGTAAGCACTGGTCATGTTTGATACTGGCGCGCCAGATACAACCGCTTTAAACATATCTGTTTGGGTTATCATAAACGCACTTTGATAGCCTGCCCAAGAGTGGCCTTGTAAGCCTATTTTATCTGGGTCGGCTATGCCTAAATCTATTAATTTTTGGGTGGCGTTGATCATGGTTTGCGTTGATGATTTACCCGGGTGACCTATTTCAAAACGAATGTCAGGTAAAAAGACCGCATAACCGTTTGAGGTAAACATAGGGAAATTAGGGCGATGGTTTAATTCCATTTTAGGAAAATCAAACATGCGTTGACTCATGTAACGATAAAAATACACAACCACAGGTACTTTATCGCCTTTTTTATATCCCGCTGGTTTTATTAATACACCTTGTAAATCTTCACCGTCAAAGCCTTTATAGCTTATTAGTTCTGGCTTTTCGCTCCAGGCAAAATTACTAATTTGTGGGTTTAGCGTGGTCACTTGTTTTGGTGAACTAAATCTAAAATCTGTTTGGTAGTAATCAGGAAATTGGCTATAAGTTTGCGAGGTAAATAAGTACTTGTCAGCCTTTTTGGCTTTTTTAACCATATCAAAGCGTTTATCACCGCTAAGCACCTTAGTTAGTGTGTTAGTGGTTAAGTCGAGCTTTGCAACTTCGCTTTGTTTAGTTTGTAAGTTAATAGCAGAGACAAGTAATGTATCGCCTTTTTTAAAGCCCACTTGGGTTTTATCAAGCTTAATAACACGGTACTGCGTATTGCTTTGCTTACCATTAGTTAGGCGTTTAGCTTGCTGCGTTTTTACATCAAACGCCCAAATATCGTATTTACTATAAGCAAGCACTTGGCTGCTATCGGTCATCCAACCAGCAAAACCATAACCAGGTTGAGTAGATGGGTAGTCGTGTTTATCATCAGCAAAGGTTGCCTGAATCGCTTTTGTAAGCGGTGTTACTTTATTATTTTTTAAATCTTTTAACTGTATTTGGCTATCGCTAAAATAAGCTGCAAACTCACCATTAGGGGCAAGGCTCGGTCTAAACGGGTAATTACTTATAATTGGAGTTTGTTTACCGGTATTTATATTCACTGCAAAGTAATCAGCAAAAAAACCGCCGTACATTATTTTTTCTAGGTAGGGGATGTTAGATGAGCCAAGTAAAGACACTTCTCGCTGAGGGTTTAGTGCAACCTCAGGCATGTTTGGTGTACTAAGTTGCGCAACTTTTTGCGAGTTAACGTGATACACCGCACTGTAATGGCGATTTTTATTAACTTCGTTCCATTGTTGCTCTTCACGTGGTTTTATTTGCGCATCGTTGTTGTGCCATACATTAAGACCTTTATGCTCACGTATGGTATCAAAGTCGTACAGTGAGGCTTCGTCGGTATATTCTTTAGTTTTTACTTTAGCTGCTAATTTAGGATGGTTTTCAAAATATAAGCGCTCGCCATTTTCTGACCATTCAAGGGTGGCTGTTTTCCCTAACGTCCATGCTTTATTAGGTGAATCTATAGTTGAGAGCTTCTCGTTTTTATATAGCTGTAAAGTGTAGCTTCGGCGGCGCGTGTCATCATTTACATAGTTACCCAATGTAAACGCTGCAATATTGTCAGTGGGGTGCCACGCTATTTTATTTGCGATTACGCCCGGTTCATCAATTAATACGCTGCTATTAAAGTCACTGAGCTCAATTAACGCTATTTGGTTGTTATTACCATCGCTGTAACTTTGACTCACTAATAGCTGGCTGTTAGCTGAGTTAATAGCGTAGCTAAATACGTTTTCTATTGTATGGGTGCGTTTATCAGATAAATTTACGATAACAAGCGCATAGCTCTTATCTTTTTTATCGGGCGTGATAGCGTTGTCTTCTTCGTTTTTAGTGCTATCGGTTTTATCTTCTACTTTTGCGTCATCGTCTTTTTTATTTAAACGATAAGCAAGCCACATACCGTCATTAGATAACGTGTAATCTTTTACATCAGCAAAGCTTTGTTGGGCACCTGATTGTGTGTTTACGAGTACCAGATTGTTTTTAAGTGTGTCTTTTTTTTTGGTTGTTTCTTTTTCAAGTAAGGTAGGTACTTGTGTAAAGGCGACCCAGTTAGCGGCTTTATTAATATGAGGCTTAGTGCCGCGTTCTACTTCTGCGATGAGTGTATTGCTTTGTAGTGAGTAAACTTGACCAGTTGCATTTCCACGATACGGCGTTGCACTAAAAGTGAGTACTTGACCATTGTCAGATAGTTGTGTGCTTTTAGCTGATTTAAAACTAAATACGTCTTTAAATTGTAGCGATTCTTTGGCGTGTATGCCGGTGCTAGTTAAGCTGGCAACGAGTGCCGTGCTTAATAAGGTGAGTTTTGTTTTCATTATTGATTCTCGTATTATGACATTGTTTCATTGTAACGAGTTTGGTTCATAATTCGAGCGGATCAGATAAATGGCAGCTACATACGACAAAACGACCCGCAGGTCGTTTTTTAGTATTCAATTTATTAATTTAGCAAACATTACAGCCAAATTTTTTGTAGCTCAAGCCATTGTTTTTCAAATTGAACACTAGGCTTTGCTTTAAAGTCGCTACGTACAAACTGATTCATTTTGCCTTCAACGTAGGCAAGTAAAAAGTTTGCAAGTGTAAGCTCATCACTTTGAAAGTTTTTACCTTCACGTAATTTACGCTCACGAAGTACTTGTTTAAACTGAGTTTCTAGTTTTTCAAACAAGGTTTGTACACGTTCGCGTAAACGTTCTTGCTCACCTTGCAGAGCATCGCCCGTTAAAATACGAGTAATACCTGGGTTTTTTTCAGCAAAGGTTAGAAGTAATAATAGAATGTTATAAATGCGCGTTTGGCTTTCTTTTTCGTTTTCAATAATAATATTTATACGAGATAAAAGGGTATCTTCAATAAACTCAATTAAGCCCTCAAACATACGCGCCTTGCTCGGGAAATGACGGTATAGCGCGGCTTCAGACACACCCACCTCAGCAGCTAGTTTTGCTGTGGTGATGCGTTGTCCTAAATTAGTTTCTAACATTTGTGCGAGTGCTTGCAGTATTTGCTCTTTGCGATTACTTCTTTTTGTCGCAGGCATGAACATTCCTTTTTATTAGTTATTCTTAGTGGCGCAGTTAAGAACCCTAGTCATTTTTTGTTCAAATGATTGGCGTATGTTAATGTTTTATTCAGTTTGTTTCCAGCCTTTTTATAGATGTTTAGCCAGCTGTTCGATCACCTTGCGAGCTATTTCTACTTTACTTGTTGTTGGTAATTCTAGTTGTTCATTGTGCCAGTACAGTGTTAAAGCATTATGATCGGAATTAAACCCTAAGCCACTTTTTGATACGTCATTAGCGCAAATCATATCTAGATTTTTATTTTGTAGTTTACCTTTAGCATAGCTTTCTACATTTTGAGTTTCGGCGGCAAATCCAACCGTATAGGGGCGGTTTTGTGTAAGGTTTGCAATAGCTGCAATTACGTCAGGGTTTTTAGTTAAAGTAAGGGTGAGTTCGTCGCCTTGCTTTTTCATTTTTTGAGTCGCAATGTTTGCAGCTCGATAATCCGCAACAGCAGCGCAACCTATAAAAGCATCAGATTGTGATGCATAGGTAAGTGACTCAGTTAATAGCTCCTCAGCGCTTTCTATATTAATAAGGTTTACGCCAGTTGGGGCTTTTATAGTGACAGGGCCCGAAATTAAATTAACCTTAGCACCGAATTGCAAAGCTGCTTCTGCTAGTGCATAACCCATTTTTCCAGAACTGTGATTTGATATAAAACGTACCGGATCGAGAGGCTCACGCGTTGGGCCTGCAGTTATTGTAATTGTTTTTCCTGCAAGTAATTGCGGTTGCTCTTTTGCTATACATAGCGCAACTAGCTCATGTGGCTCTAACATGCGTCCAGCGCCTATATCACCACACGCTTGCTCACCTTTACCTGGGCCCCAAATAAGTACGTTACGTGCTTTTAATGTGGCTAAATTTGCTTGTGTAGCTGCGTGTGCATACATTTGCTGGTTCATGGCAGGNCTGCCATTTTTGCAATAATATTGCAGGTAGCTGGGGCAACTAAAATTAAGTCAGCCCATTTTGCAAATTCAATATGCCCCATTGAAGCTTCGGCAGAAGGGTCTAGTAATGAGTCAGAGACTGTTTCTCCACTAACGGCTTGCATGGTCAGTGGTGTAATAAAGTGTTTAGCTGATTCAGTCATAACTACTTTTACTTCACAACCAGCGTCTTTTAATCGCCTAACGAGTTCTGCGCATTTATAAGCTGCAATACCGCCGGTAATACCTAGTACAATTTTTTTGTTTGTTAAGTTAGTCATGAATGTTCATCAGTTTTTATTAAATATTGGGCTTAAAATAACAAATCTTTACCCGTACAGCGAAGTTTTTTAATTCGAAATAACAGGCTAAATTTTAAATTTGCATTACATTTATAAGACACTTTCGCCTCTCAAGGATGAACAATGCAACTTACTTCACTTCCAAACTCACTTCGACCTCGTGAAAAACTCATCGCGAAAGGAGCTAAAGCGCTTACTGATGCTGAGCTCCTTGCCATATTTTTACGAACAGGGTTACCAGGAATGAATGTAATTGAGTTGGCTCAGCATCTATTAAATGAAAATAAAACCCTACATAATTTGTTTAATGCCAGTATTGAGGAGTTTTGCTCTCAAAAGGGGTTAGGGACCGCTAAGTATGTGCAGCTACAAGCTGTATTAGAGCTAAGCCAACGTTATATGCAGGAGCGTTGCCAACGAGATGCAGTGTTTAATTCGCCTAACTCAGTTTATGACTACCTAACAATTCAAATGCGAGGCTTGCAACAAGAAGTATTTATGGTGTTATACCTAGATAGCCAAAATAGATTAGTAAAAGACGAAATACTTTTTTATGGCACAATTAATTCTGCCAGTGTTTATCCGCGTGAAGTGGTAAAGGCTGCCCTTAAAAATAATGCAGCCGCTGTTATTTTTGCGCATAATCACCCAAGTGGTATTGCAGAACCGAGCCAAGCAGACAAACTTATTACTAATAAATTGCAGCAAGCACTGCAATTGGTCGACATAAGTGTGCTCGATCACATCATTGTTGGTGGAGAAACCTGTGTTTCGTTTGCCGAGCGAGGCCTGATTTAGCTTTGTTAGACACATAAGTGTGTTAAAAATGAGCTGTTTAACGTGTTTTGGCAAATTAGTTTAATTTAAATGCAGTTTTTACTTTCCCTAAGGGCATTCGATCTTTATAATTAGCCGCTATCAAATTTACATATATGAGCTGATTGGATAGATCAGTGTTTGATCTTTGCCTGTAAAAGCTGTATAAAGAGCGCCCTTCGATTTATCTCTAGGGCGGAAATACACGGCCTTAGATTAAATTAAGCTCGAGCGAAGTTATTGGAGATATATAGACATGTCTAAAGTATGTCAAGTTACAGGTAAGCGTCCAGCGGTTGGTAATCACCGTTCACACGCGAGAAACGCGACTAGACGTCGTTTCCTACCTAACCTACAAACACACCGTTTTTGGGTTGAAAGTGAAAAAC
Organism: Pseudoalteromonas sp. TAE79; assembly: GCF_000498015.1. Taxonomy (NCBI): domain Bacteria; kingdom Pseudomonadati; phylum Pseudomonadota; class Gammaproteobacteria; order Alteromonadales; family Pseudoalteromonadaceae; genus Pseudoalteromonas; species Pseudoalteromonas sp. TAE79. Next base: position 89,266 of record NZ_AUTL01000151.1, on the reverse strand, counting down.
GTTTTGTAACATTACGCACTACTACTAAAGGTATGCGTATTATCGATAAAAAAGGCATCGACACGGTTCTTACAGAAATCCGTGCTCGCGGCGTTAAAGTTTAAGGATCTGAATCATGCGCGATAAAATCCGTTTAGTTTCAACTGCCGGTACTGGTTTTTTCTACACTACTGACAAAAACAAACGTAACATGCCTGAGAAGATGGAAATCAAAAAGTTTGATCCAAAGATTCGTAAACATGTTCTTTTTAAAGAAGCTAAAATTAAGTAATTTTAGTTCTTCTTTTAGAATTTAAAAACCCAGCTTAGGCTGGGTTTTTTGTTTTTAAACTATGATTAGCGAATTGACATAAAAAAACCTCGTTGGCATAACCAACAAGGCTTTTAAATCAAAAAACGTTATACCAATAGCATTAAATTAGTGATTTATTTAATGCGATAAAATAATCATGTTTTTAATAAAATTGGTATCATTAGATTTTTGTGAATGCATCTTGTAGTGGTGGTACTACTTGCTTTTTACGGCTCAGTACACCATCTAACCATACTTTATCATTCTCTGGTTTTACACCGTAAGCCTGCTCAACTAAGTTTGCATCGTCAGATACAATTAGCATTTCTGAGCCTTCTTTCATTATATCGGTAAGCAGTAAAAATACAGAGTGGCGGTTGCCCTCAACTTTTAGCTTAGCAATATCGGCTGCAAGGTCTGCTTTAATATCGTCAAAAACAGCAAGGTCGATTACTTCTAGCTGGCCAATGCCTACTAGGTTACCGTTCATGTTGAAATCTTTAAAGTCACGCATTACTAAATCACGTGCTGGTGTGTCTTCTACCGCAGATTTAACGCGGAACATATCCATACCAAGTTCTTTAAAGTCTTCGATGCCTGCAATTTCAGCTAGCGCTTCAACACATTTAATATCGGCTGTGGTACATGTTGGCGATTTAAATATAACTGTGTCGCTTAAAATTGCACACATCATGATACCAGCGATGTCTTTAGGGATTTCTACGTTGTAGAAGTCATACATCATTTTAATAATGGTGTTTGAACAACCAACAGGACGAATCCAACATTCAAGCGGAGTCGATGATGTTAAGTCACCTAATTTATGGTGATCTACCACACCAACAACGCGAGCTTGGTCGATATCATCAGGTGCTTGTGTTTTTTCTGTGTGATCTACAATATACACATCTTCACCAGCGTAGCTTAACTTAAGCTCTGGTGCTTCAAAACCAAATCTATCAAGGATAAATTGAGTTTCAGGTGAAACTTCACCAAGACGAGTTGGAATTGCTGGCTCATCAATTTGGTTTTTTAAATAAGCCAGTGCAATTGCACCACAAATAGAATCTGAATCTGGGATTTTATGGCCCACTACATACATAGACATTGACGGAACTCCTTTAAATTTGCCGATATTCTAACAAAGTCTGCGGCCTTTAACATATAGACAGCGCAATTAAGTTTTAGTTACACTTTAAAATCTTGAATTTATTAGGTGTATTTATATGCGACTGGGCCGTAAAGGTTGGAACAACGTTATAATATTTTCGATGTTGATTATGATCTTCTTTTTAAATGGCTGGCATAAGCAATTTTTAGGAGGGGAGGATAAACCAGCGTTACAAGCTGTACTCCCCCAGCAAAGTTTTGTACTTACACTGCAATTTGTTGATCAAAAAATTGAGCGAATAGGAACAAGTTGGCGTACAACACCACTACAAAAAGATATACCGCTCGTGTGGAAAGCTTCTGAGCAGCAGCTTAGTGATTTAGTTAACCAATGGCAAAGCGCGGCGCTAATGGGGGTTAATGAGTCTGTTGTTTTTAATCCTAATGCACCTTTATACGTTGCTACATTTGAGTTGGCTGGCGAAAGTATGCCGTGGGTTTATTTGCTCTACAAAGGCGATGGACAATATTATTTACTCGAAAAGAGAAGCCAGCGAATACTCGCACTCGATTTAAAAACTGCTCAGCAGTTATTCCCTAGTTTTGATTTTTCACAAAGTGAGTCTAATTAATGCCTGAATTACCAGAGGTAGAAGTGAGCCGAATGGGTATCACTCCCCACGTACAAAACCAAGTTGTTACAAAGGTAAATATTTACAATGCCAGTATGCGCTGGCCAGTGCCCGATGATGTGTATCAACTTGAAGGGCTAATTGTTACAAGTATTGAGCGACGAGCTAAATATTTACTTTTACATTGTGAGCTTGGGAGCACTATTTTACATTTGGGTATGTCAGGTAATTTGCGTGTAGTAGATAAAAGTGAGCCGCTTAAAAAGCATGACCATGTAGAGTTTATTTTTGGCAACGGTAAAGCGCTGCGCTTAAACGATCCTCGTCGTTTTGGTTGTTGCTTATGGCAAGAGCCCGGTGAAGTGCATAAGCTACTCTCTAAGCTTGGTCCTGAGCCGCTTACCGATGATTTTTTTGCTAAACGCGTGTACGAACAATCGCGCAATAAAAAAGTACCCGTAAAGCAATTTATTATGGATAACGCAGTGGTGGTTGGTGTTGGTAATATTTACGCGAATGAATCGTTATTCAAAGCGGGTATACATCCAAAGCGAGAAGCGGGAAAAGTATCGCTCAAACGTTATCAAGCACTTATCCCTATTATAAAAGACACGCTTGCGGCGGCTATTACACAAGGTGGTACAACGCTTAAAGACTTTGCACAAAGTGATGGTAAGCCTGGGTATTTTGCCCAAGAGTTATTAGTATATGGGCGCAAAGGTAAGCCATGTATGACGTGCGAAAACGAATTAGAAGAAATTAGATTAGGGCAACGCAGTACTATTTTTTGCTCAAATTGTCAAAAGTAGTTATTTGAATTTTACTGACTCTAAATTTAATGAGATTTAAGGGCCAGCTTTAAAAGCGGGCCCTTTATTTTAAAGCTCGAACGGTGCTACACCGACTGCCTTCATTTTATATCCTACCTGCGCGATTTCGCCCGACCATGTTTCTGTGCTTATTATTCCGGTTACAACGATTGCGTCGTACAGACTATCTATAGGCACACCACCTTTAATCGTTACATGGACTATTTGATTTGGCGGTGGTGGTGGTACGTGTATACAGGCGCCAAAATAAGGCACGAGTAAAAACTCAGTAATGACTTCGCTATCGCCCTCAAGTGGCACAACAAAACCTGGCAAACTTACCGATTGACCATCAAGCGCTTTTACCACTGGAGCATCTAAATCGGGTTGCACCCAGTTTTGATCGCTGCCTTCGTGATTAGCTTGTGCTTGAGTGTCTATTTGCATATGACCTTTGGGAATTAAGTCTTCCCAAAAAATTTCTTTTGGTGGATTGGCATAGCTCGCTACGCTTATAAATAATAAGCTAATAGCAGCAATGTATTGAAAAGCTGTTTTAAAAAATGTCATAAAATACCTAAAAATTATGCTTTTATACTCATGCCATCGCTGAGTGAATAAAAATAAGCGCGAGTAGCGGGTATTAAGCCAATAACAAAACCTGCGGCCATAATAACCCCGATTAAGCCCAGTTCATAGTAAGAGAGCATTGTGATATTTACGCTTATACCGGCATGGCTTTGTAAGTAACCGCTGGCTGAAAAAATAACTAAATAGTAAAGCGCACTACCCACTAGGCAACCAAGTAAAGTTGTCAGTAATGATTCAATACTTATAAGTGTAAATAAATGCCAAGGGCGAGCGCCTACTGAGCGCAATATAGCAAGTTCGCGACGTCGCTGGCTCAGATTTGCAAGCAATGTCGTTAACATACCAAGTAAGCTAACTAACACGACAACAGTTGAGAATAGTAATAGTATTTTTTCTACTATGGCGAGCATTTCCCATAACTCTTTAAGTGTTACGGTTGGCATAATGCCAAGTAAAGCTTCTTGCTTATATTGATTTATATTGCGCCTAATTTGTAATGTGTACAAAGGCGAATTAAATCCCATTAAAAATGCTGTAATTTGCTTTGGGTGACCGACTAGGTTGTTATGTTCGTCATGCTCATGCTCATGCTCATGCTCATGCTCATGCTCATGCTCATGGCTCGCTTTACCGCCGTGAATTAAATCGATTGCAGCCAAAGGAATGTGCAGCGTTTTATCAACTGGCGTGCCTGTTGGGCTTAAAATGCCGACGACTTTAAATGGGTTATCGTCATGATGATGAAAACTGGTGTTCCCCATGCCGTGCGATATAACAATAGAGTCGTTAAGTTTGTAGCCTAGTTTATTTGCAACTTCGCTACCTAGCACCACTTCGTTAATTGCGGCAAAAGGGTGGCCTTTGTTAAAGGTTAAATTTTGTTTTTTTGCAAAGCGATAATGGCTAAAGTAATCAAGTGTTGTGCCTAGTACCGCTTGGCCTTTATGGCTGTCGCCTAGGCTTATAGGTATGCTCCATTTTACGCCTCGCTGACTTGTTATGTATTGATAACTTTTCCAACTTACGCCGTTATTAGTATGGCCAATTCTAAATACTGACGAAAGCAGCAACTGTATATCGCCGGTACGCGCACCAACAATTAAATCAGTGCCCGAAATAGTATTACTAAAACTACTTTTAGCATCAATTCGTACACGTTCAATACTCAAAAGTAGCATTACACTAATTGCGATAGTAAATAATGTAAGCAGTACACTTGCGCGGCGATTTAATAAGCTTTTGTAAGCAAGTTTAGCGAGAATCATACCTGCTCCTGCAAATTTATAAGATCAATGGAGCGGTTAAATAAAGGCTTTAGTGTTTCATCGTGGCTCACAAATACCAGCGTACTATTAGATAACTTTGCTTGTTCAAACAGTAGCTTTATAAAGCTCTCACGGTTATTTGTATCGAGTGCAGATGTGGGCTCATCAGCAATTATTAGTTCAGGGCTGCCTATAAATGCGCGAGCGGCAGCAACGCGCTGTTGCTGTCCAATACTCAGTGTCGCTACATCTTTATGGTGATACTGGGCAGTAAGGCCTAAAGCATTTAATAACCGTATCGCTTCTTTTTGTAAGGCAGAGTTTTTATTTGATGATTTCTTTAATATTTTTTGTTTTCGGCTTTTTGAAAACTCACACCCAAGCGTTATATTTTCAATAGGAGTTAAATAAGGAAGCAGGTTAAAGTTTTGAAAAATGTAGCCAATGTGATCCGCTCTAAAAACATCACGGGTGGTATTGCTTAATGTAGTTAGGTTTTGGTCTAAAATTGATACCTCACCGCTGGTGGCTGTATTAATGCCAGCAAGAATCGCTAATAAGGTCGATTTACCTGAGCCACTAGGACCGTGTAAAAAAATATGCTCACCTTTTTCTATAACTAACTCTTTTATGTTGAGCGTGGGTGAGCTATCGCTTTTATGCCACTTAAAAGTTACGTTTTTCAGGTTTATCATTATCCGATTACCAACCCCAGTAGTTTAGATCTTTACGCATTTTTAGCTGTCTTATTATATTTAATGGCTTGGGTTTTAGTTTTTCGTTACTTTGTAAAAATTCATTAGCTGCATTTAATACGCGTTGGCTAGATTGGCCATCGGTATACGGATGAAGTTCCTGGCAATAGCTTTCAATATTTTGCATTAAATCACTAGGTTTAGTAAGCACGTGTTCAATAGCTGCTTCTACTTCATCTGCGTCGGTAATATCAAGTAAATGAGGAAGTGGTTTTTGATTACAAAACGTGACTACCGGTTTACGTAGTAGTAAAAACATTAAAAGAACTGACGATGTATCGCACAGCATAACATCAGCAGCTTGCAGTAACGGCAAAACGTTATCGGTTTCAATAAATGTTAGATTTTCGTTACTCAGCGCTTTATATTTATTAACCCATTCGGCAGGCATTTTAGGATGAAACTGCATCAAAATACGCCACTTACCTTGCTCACTAAAATGTTTTATTTGCTCATATAATTTAGGAGCAAGTGATAGCTTTCGTGAGAAAGTAGAGCATATAAGTAAAGTAGGGCGAGGGTCGTCGCTTACATAAGGATTATTTGAAGTGTTACTAAAAAGTGGATCGAGTGTTGGCCAGCCAGTTTCAGTTACTTTAAAGAAACCATGCTGCTTAGCTAGCTCTTTAAATCGGGTTGTTGTATTTGGGCCTTGCGTACAATATAAATCGTAACAACCACGAATAGTAAAATGACCACGATTACCTTCAGAGCTGCGCTTTTCAGAATTAAAACCATGAAATACAGCTACTTTTTTACCTGGAATAAAGCTAGGTACTATATTACCCGGTATAAACGTAATGTTTGGAGCCCAGCTTTTTACATCTTTTATGGTATGTAAACGTGGCTCGTCTNTACCCGCTAAAAACCAGCGTACTTCACCACCATGTGTCAATATTTGCGCCTGCAAAGGTCTCAAGATAGCGTATGAATAATTCTGAGAAATATACATTAAGTATTTTTTATTTTTAGTGGCAGTTAAGTAGTTCAAGCTATCTCCTCAGGCTGGTTAGCACATTAAGTTTACCCCATTGCGACTCGCTTATAAATATATGCCTTTATTTGTTTTAAGCATCCGATTGAGCTTTGAGGTTGGCTAGATTATTATACAGCCCATATAACCCCATACCATACTTTGCTCAAAGAGCATCCCTAACCCCGGAGATAGCATGACTAGCTATAAAGTTTTAGACGTAAACGATGATTTACCCATTCGTACCAAAGGTGAAGTACACAGCGGTAAAGTTCGTTCAGTTTATTGGTTAACTGATGAAGACAGCGCACGATTAATTAAAGATAAAGGCTACCAAGTACCGACAGGTACTGAGCTTGCTATTATGGTTATTTCAGACCGAATTTCTGCATTTGATTGCATTTGGCAGGGCGAAAACGGTTTAAATGGCGTACCAGGTAAAGGTATAGCGCTAAACTCAGTGGCAGCCCATTGGTTTAAGTTATTTGATAAAGCGGGTCTTGCGGGCAATCATATTGTAGATATTCCGCATCCGTATGTGTGGATTGTACGTAAAGCCAGTACAGTGAAGGTAGAGGCAATTGCTCGCCAATATATTACGGGTAGCATGTGGCGCGATTACGCTAAAGGCATACGTAACTTTTGTGGTATTGAATTACCAGAGGGTTTAAAAGCGAACCAAAAGCTTGATAACGTTTTAATTACGCCGTCAACAAAAGGTATTATTGAAGGCGTTGCTGATATTCCGCCTGTTGATGATGTAAATATTACTCGCGCTAATATTACTAATAACTTAGATGTATTTAACTTTAAATCGGCAGATGATGTAACCAAATACGAAAAACTGTTAGTTGAAGGTTTTAAATTAATTAGTGATGAACTAGCGAAGCTTGACCAAATTTTTGTAGATACTAAATTTGAGTTTGGTTATGTAGAGGATTTAAATGGCGCGCAACAGCTTATATATATTGATGAAGTAGGCACGCCTGATTCGTCACGTATTTGGGATGAAGCCGCTTACAAAGACGGTAAAATTGTTGAAAATTCTAAAGAAGGCTTTCGTCAATTACTGATTCATAACGTGCCAGAGAGCGACGTATTATTAAATAAAGATCGCATGAGTGAGCGTGAGCAGTTAGCTAAAGATTATATTTTACCAGAATCAGTAATGCTTGAAGTGTCAAATACCTATGTTGGCATAGCGAGTAAAATTGTTGGCAGAGATATCGTGATCCCTGAAGATCCTCGCCAAGAAGTTATTACTATTTTAGATAACGATTACGGATTAATTGTTAAATAACAGCACTTAAGTGCTAATAAAGCCAGTAAATAAATCTTTATTTTTAGTTACTGGGCTATAATTCTTGCAATTAGTGCTCGTCTCTAATTAACTTAACCTAACATTAATGTTTAGGTATTGTTATGTTTGAACGGGCATTGCAAAAGTTTGCTAAAAGTCATTACTTTTTAGCTATAGGTTTGTTTTTTAGTCAGTTTGCTTTAAGTGCGAATATTGAATTAGTAATAGAAGATCAACACGGCCAAAAGTTATCAGGTGCTGTGGTTGAGCTTAATATTGCTGGTAAACAAGCCACACCATCAAATTTGCCCATTGCTATAATGGATCAAGTCCATAAGCAGTTTTTACCCGAATTATTAGTTGTACAACAGGGTCAAAAAGTTAACTTTCCTAACAGCGATAATATTCGCCATCATGTTTATTCTTTTTCACAAGCTAAGCCTTTTCAACTAAGATTATATTCAGGCCAACCAAAAGAGCCCATTACGTTTGAGCAACAAGGGGTTGTTGTTTTGGGGTGTAATATACATGACTCTATGGTTGGCTATATTTATGTAGCTAACAGCGAATTCGTATATAAAACAGATAAAAAAGGCTATGTAAATTTGCCTATTAATACACTGCCTGCACAAGTGAGTGTGTGGCATCCATTACAAACAGCACCATTGGAGAATAAAAAAATGATAACAATTAATTCTCAAAAACAGTTACAGATAACAGTAAACACATCAACTCCAGCACCCAGAAATACCTTTGGTAGTAAGTTTAAGGCTGGTAATGACTAATAGTTTACGAAATCGCATAACCATTTTATGTGTTGGCTTAGTGTCATTAACCACTATGGTCAGCTTGTTTAGTTTTTGGTGGTCTACGAGTAAATTTCAAGAAGAAAAAGTAAATCAAGATATTACCGTAGCGCAAAATGTTTATAAGCAATATTTAAAGTCAAAAGAAAGCCTACTGTTAACCGCTGCAAAAGTACTCACCTCCGATTTTGGTTTTAAGCAAGCTGTAGCAACGCGAGATGCAGGTACAATCAGCAGCGTGTTGTTTAATCACAGTCAGCGTATTGATGCCGAATTAATGTTGTTACTTGATTTATCGGGTAAGCTAATTTCCGCCAATACTGACGAAGACGTTTTTGCACACAACTTAAAGCCCTTGATGGAAGAGCTTTTAAGTGCGCCAGAAGAGTCTAGTTTTGTGGTGCTTAATAACGAGCTGTATCAAATTATTTTATTACCTGTAAAAGCGCCACGTACAGTAGCCTATAGTTTGGTGGGCTTTAAAATTGACGACAATGTAGCCCATGAACTAAAAAGCTTAACAGGCATGGATGTAAGTTTTATAGGCAGTGCTGACGATATTGTTATTAGCTCATTAGCTAATCGTCCTGAGCAATTTGAACCTGTTAGCTATTTTAGTACCGTAACCACATCGCGGTTTTTTGGTGAGTATTTAGTGTTTCGTAACCGAGAAATAGATTTACCATCGTTGTTGACCCATCCCATAATTATTTTGCTGAGTGCCGATTTAACACAAAGTTATAGTGATTTCGAAAAACTGCTTTTTACACTTATTATTTTAGCTATTTTAACTATGTTTGTAGGTGTTATGACAAGCAGCATATTTGCAAATAATTTAACTACGCCACTTACTCAACTAGCTGTAATAGCAAGGCAATTTGCACAAGGGAATTATGCTTTTGAATTTAAAGGCCAAAGGCAAAGTACCGAAATAGACACGCTAGTCGCAGCGTTTGATAGCATGGGTAATGATATTAATCAGCGCGAGCAACAAATTAGCTTTCAAGCCCGTCACGACTCCCTAACAGGCTTTTATAACCGCTCAGCAATGCTTGAGGTGCTTGATGATGAGTTAGATTCATCAGCCGAGTACACGCTCGTTGCAATAGACATAAAAGGTCTTCGCCATATAAACGATAAGCTCGGTCCGCGCATTGGTGATGACTGCCTAAAGGCCGTTGCTTGCAGAATAAGTGAGTTTTCGGATGAGTTAGGGGGCTTTCATGCCCGTATTGGCGGCGATGAGTTTTTAACTGTGTTTCCGACTGCGGCAGCGCGTGAACACAAAAGCGGTATTGTTGGCTTAATGGCACAATTACAAGCGTGCTACACCATTCAAAAACTAAAAATTAACTTACGCTTTAGTGCAGGCATTGTGCAGTATCCTACACAAGGTATTGCAAGTGATGACTTAATGCGCCGTGTGCTAATTGCAGTTGAAAGTGCTGCAAACACACAAGAGAGCATACATTACTATCAAAATGGCGAAGACGAAGCGCACTTAGAGCGCTTAATAATGCTTGATGAACTAAAGCAGGCTATTAGTGATGACGATGGTCAATTGTTTATGACTTATCAGCCAAAATTACATTTGAAATCGCAAAAAATAGATAAAGTTGAGTCGCTTATTCGCTGGCAGCGAAAAGATGGTAGCTGGGTTAATCCTGAACTGTTTATTGACTTAGCCGAGCAGTCGGGGCTTATTGTTGAGCTTACTGGGTGGGTTGTTAATACGGTTGTAGCACAAGTAGCTGATTGGCAGTCTAAAAATATAAACTTACAGGCTGCAATAAATGTATCTGCGCAAGATATAGCATTTCCGGGCTTTCACGCTGCATTAGTTCGCACGCTTAAAAAGTACAAATTAGATTCTAAGCTGATCACTATTGAGCTTACTGAGCGCGATATGATCGAAAACGAAGAAAAAGGTATTAAAGCGCTCGAAAACCTAAAGGCAATTGGCGTTAAAATATCATTAGATGATTATGGTGTAGGGCAAACATCACTTGGTAGATTAAAAATGCTGCCTATTGATGAGCTTAAGCTAGATAAGTGCTTTATCCTAAAACTTGATGAATCGCAAAAAGATCAATTTATAGTGCAATCATCAATTACGTTGGGGCATCAGCTAGGTTTCTCGGTTGTAGCTGAAGGGGTTGAAACGCTTGGCTCATTAAATTTACTTAGAGGCATGCAGTGCGACCATGCACAAGGCTATTACTTAAGTAGGCCTTTAAAAGCAGAACTATTAGAAGAATGGCTGGAGGAATACTATGCAAAAAATTAAATACTTATTAGCAAGTTTGTTTTTAATAGTTAGTGTGCCGAGCATTGCAAGCAATGGAAAGCTGCTAGCTACGCCGGGAGTTTCTCAAATTGAAGGCAGTGGCGGCGGGGGGATTGTACCGTGGGCACAACTTGCTGGGTACGCAAGTGATGATGAATTTTCGGTAAATGGCTTTTGTAGTCGCGCAGATGTAACCGACTACACACTTGACGTATGTGGTGCACAACTTAATTTATTTAATCGTGTTGAGCTTAGTTATGCCCAACAGCGCTTTGATGTACCAGCACTTGATGCTGAAATAGAGCAATCAATTACAGGTGCTAAAATACGTTTGTACGGCGATATTGTTTACAGTGATTGGCCACAGCTTAGCTTAGGGATTCAGCATAAATCACTAGATGATGGCAGTATAGCAACACTTGTAGGCGCAGAAGAGACTAGCGGTACTGACTACTACCTCGCTGCTAGTAAATTACATTTAGGGGCTATTGCTGGCTATAACTGGTTTTGGAACGTAACTACACGATACAGTGAAGCTAATCAACTTGGTCTACTTGGTTACGGTGGAGAAAATACTAGCGGAAAAGTATTATTTGAAGGCAGCACAGCTATATTTTTTAGTCGCGAAATAGCCGTAGGTGTTGAGTATCGTCAAAAATCAAATAACTTAAACTTAGGCGAACAAGATTGGAAAGACTTATTTGTAGCGTGGATGCCTAACAAGCATGTGAGTGTGACTGCGGCTTACCTTGATTTAGGAAGCATTGCAGGGGCTGACGATCAAACAGGTTGGTATTTATCGGTAACAGGGTATTGGTAATGAAAAGCGTTGGTATTTTTTTGATTTTTTTAGGGTTGCTTAGTGGGTGTGCAAATTCTACTAAGCTCTCACTTTATCAAAAGCTGGATGGTAAAGCGGGGATAGGCAGAATTGTTGATAGCTTTATCTATCAAATAGGCAATGACGAGCAGATAATTCATTACTTTGAACACAGTAATATAGCGCATTTCCGCCAAGGATTTATTAATCATATGTGCATGTTAGTAGAGGGCCCGTGTACATACGATGGTGACTCTATGGTGGCAATTCATACTGGTATGCATATTACAGAGAAAGATTTTAATCATGTTGTTGATTTGCTTATAAATGCAATGAATGAGCAAGATGTTAGCCATAGCTTACAAAACGATATTCTTTCTAGAATGGCGCCACTTCGTGATGAAATTATAAAAATGTAACTATAAAGCTTTCAAAGTAATTATTAAGTAAAGGGAACCTTGCTTTGATTGCATTGTCCACATAGAATTATTTCATAAAAACAACAATTGGCAAATATAGCTTGTATGGCTTATCTATTTATTTCTCGCAAAAATGTACACGCAAAATACTATAAAAAAATAATCAAAAGATTGTCGATGAATTGCCAATTACACATCATGGGAGCGCCTAAGCTTTCTGCTGTGAAATATTTAATAGATGCGTTCCAAGTTAATTTTACTGGTGTAGTCAACTCTCAACTAAAACGTAAAAGAGCACGTAATACAACTTGGAATAATTCTATCGTTACTGCGGTTTATAGTGCTGGTTTAGTTTTATTTGAACGATTACGATACGCCAAGTATTTAGCCTTATTAACCGAGACTAATCCTGAATACATTGTCATTTGGAACGGCAATAAACTTCCAAATACAACCGTTGCTATGGCTGCAAAAGCATTAGGTGTAAAGCAGTTTTATTATGAAAATGGTTTACTACCCGGTACAAGCAGTTTAGACCCTAATGGTATTAACTATAATGCGTCGTTAAGCCGTGACCCTTCTTTTTACCTAAATTTTGACCCACAAAATAAGTTAAACTTTTCTGCGCCGGATTTAATTCCAAGAGCTGATCATAAAAAGCGCTGTGAATTTGAGTGCGCCGATGTGCCAGAACGCTATATATTTGCGCCTTTTCAAGTACCTCACGATACTCAATTAGCTAGCTTTTCTCCGTGGATAAACTCTATGGACATGTTTTACGACGAGGTGATTAAAGCCGTCAAAAGCTTAAATGATCCAAGTTTAAAAGTGGTTTTTAAAGAGCATCCGTCGTGGCATAAACATTACGCTCATCTTTATGAAAAAGATCCGATTGCAATTTTTGCTAATGGAAATCAAACGAGTGATTTGATTAAGTGCGCAGAAGCCGTATTAACGATTAATTCAACGGTCGGCTTAGAAGCATTACTGCTAAATAAACGAGTTTTAACTCTTGGACAAGCCTGTTACAACATTGAGGGTTTGGTAAAGCATGCGAGCACTGCAGAGCAGCTTGCAGCAAATCTGAACGAAGTAATGCAGGGCTGGCAACCAAATACATTATTAAAGGATAAGTTTTTTAGCTTTATTGAACATGTATATTGTATTCCTGGCGTTTGGAAACACACTGAAGATAAACACATTAAAGCGATTGAAGCGCGTTTTACGGGTAATGATGAGTTTGCTAAATATCATGGTGATAAGGAATCGTAGTGAAAAACCTAATTAGCTGTCAGCAATTACACGATCAACTTAATAATCCTGCATTAGTGATATTTGATGCAGGTATGCTGCGCCCAGGTGTTTTGGGTACTTATTCGCCGCAAGCAATGCTGCCTAACGCTAAACGTTTTGACATAAAAAACGAATTAGCCGATAGATCAAATCCCTTACCAAGTACGGTATGCAGCGAGCAGCAGTTTACCCACGTGATGCAAAATGCAGGTGTAAATAACGACTCGTTTATAGTTGTATACGAAGATGGCGGTTTATTTAGCGCGGCAAGGGCGTGGTGGATGTTTAAAGCTATGGGGCACCACAACGTAAAAGTACTCAGTGGTGGCCTTAAAAAGTGGTTAGAGAGCGGTTACGCCACACAGCAAGGTTATAGCAAATCGTTAGGTAAAGGTGATTTTACGGCAAGCTATAATTCTGAGTATTTTATCAATAGCCAACAAGTGGTTGATGCAATTGATGAGCCCAGCACTGTATTGTTAGATGCACGTGCTTATAAACGTTTTACAGGCGAAGAAAGTGAACCCCGAAAAGGCATGCGTAGCGGGCATATCCCAAATAGTCGCCCGTTACCTTTTATGGATTTACTTAATAAAGGTGAAGCCAAACCACTTGCCGAAATTAAAGCGATATTTAATGACGTAATCGGTGATGTGCAGCAGCTACAATTTAGCTGTGGCTCAGGTATTACAGCGTGTGTTTTAGCGTTATTTGCTACCGAATGTGGTTACAGTAATTTAAGTGTTTATGATGGCTCGTGGAGTGAGTGGGGCGCAAGTGATTCATTGCCCATCGCCACGGGAGAAAAGCAGATGTGTTGTGGGTTTAGAGCTTGCTCACGTTAAAGCCGCAGCGCCTCTAAACCTCTTTGTGAATAATTGCATTTAAAAATATTACTCACAAGGAGAAGTGAAAGAGATGAAAATGAGAAGATAAAAACCAGTGCTTACTCGTATTTGAATACTATTTTTATACAATCGCTTACTCTAAAAGCGCAGCGCCTTTAAACCTTTTTGTGAATAACAGCATTTAAAGTATTACTCACAAGGAGAAGTGAAAGAGAAGAAAATGAGAAGGTAAAAATATGTTTGCTCGTATTTGTATTAAATAGTTTTTACTTTCTAAAACCATAAGGGCAATTTTTACAACCATTTTTGCAGCACGAACCACGCTTTAAAAAAAACCACTTACTAAATACCATGTAACCACTTTGCATGGTGTAGTCGAGCCCTTCAATTAAATTGTCGTTACCTCTAAATTGCTTTGCAAAGTCTATTTGGGTTTTAATAGGTTGTGCATAAACACCCTCTAAAAAAGTATTTATTTTATTAAGCGTGCACTTGCGGCATAAACAACTTGTTGCTGTGATATCAAGCGGTAAAATAGCCGGCAGCTCATTGCACCAACACGCTGATATATCGTCTACATTACACGTTAGAGTACTGTGGCATTGAGTACAGTTAAGTTGAGTCATTATAATTCTTTTTAGTAACAGTGAGCCAAGAATAACAAATATTATGAATACACAAAAAGCATTAGCTGAATTTATTACATTTGGTGAGCAAAGGGACGAAGCTATATCGGTTATCGTTTCAAGCCCTGCTGATAGCAATAAAACTCATTATACTCTCTCAACCGAGGTTTTAATTGATGTGCTTAAACGCTGTTTAAGTAACGAAATAGACTTAGATGATTTAGAGCTTTGGGCAAACGTAATTGAATCGCGAGATGATATTGATTGTACTGAGCATGAAGGTTTTATTTATGCACTCAGTAATAGTGAGCAAATGGGAGAGCTTAATCATCAAAAGCTTGCTCAAATAGTTGCGTTAGTAAAAGTTTAAAAAGCGAGGTGTAAAACCTCACCTACAATATGTGCAACCTTGTAGGTGCGAATTTACTTCGCGCTCATGTAACGTGGCTTTGGTGTTTAAAAAGTGAGGTGTAAAACCTCACCTACAATATATGCAACCCTGTAGGTGCGAATTTATTTCGCGCTCATGTAACGTGGCTTTGGTGTTTAAAAAGCGAGGTATAAAACCTCACCTACAATATATGTAACCCTGTAGGTGCGAATTTACTTTGCACTCATGCAATGTGGCTTTGGTGGTTAAAAAGTGAGGTATAAAACCTCACCTATAAAAAACCGCACTTCAATTGAATGCGGTTTTTTAAATTGAGGACAACCGTTTTAAGCGATTATTTATGATATCCCAAGCACGTTTCTACTTCGTTTTTAGAACCTAAAATAACGGCTACTCGCTGGTGGATTGCATCAGGCTGAATATCCATAATACGCTCGGTACCGGTTGATGCGATACCGCCAGCTTGCTCTACTAACATAGCCATTGGGTTTGCTTCATAAAGTAGGCGTAATTTATTTGGCTTTTTAGGATCTTTGGTGTCGGTAGGGTAAGTAAATAAACCGCCACGGCTAAGCACGCGATGTACATCGCCCACCATTGCTGCAATCCAGCGCATATTAAAGTTTTTAGCGCGCGGGCCTGTATCGCCTGCTAGCAAATCATTGATATAGTTTTGCATAGCTGGCTGCCAATGGCGTTGGTTAGACGTATTAATGGCAAATTCGTTTGTATCAGCAGGGATTTCGGCAAAATCTTGTGTAAGTAAAAAGCTGCCTTGTGTTTTATCAAGAGTAAACATGCGCGTGCCTTTACCTGTAGTCAGCGCAAGCATTGTTGATGGCCCGTAAAGTACGTAACCTGCAGCAACTTGCTTATGGCCGGGCTGCATAAATATGCTTTGATCAGCAGCGTCAGNAATAGAAAATATAGTACCCACAAGTGAGTTAATATCCGTATTTGACGAGCCATCTAATGGATCAAATGCCACTATAAATTTAGCGTCTGGGTTACCTGCTACTGTGTAGTCTTCTTCTTCAGAGGCGATTGCTTTAACCGTACCTGATTCCAGTAAAATATCTTTTAACAGCTGATTAGATAATACATCGAGCTTTTTTTGAGTTTCACCTTGAATGTTTTCATCAAGGGTTGAGCCTAATACGCCAGAAAGCGCGCCTTGACCAACGCGAAACGAAATTTCTTTACATGCCGCTAAAACTGTTCGAATTAATGATAAAAGTTCTCTTGAACAACCATCTTCAAGTAATACTGGAGGGAGTCTACGCATTCTATTTTCCTGATAACGTGTTAAAACCAATCATAATGTGAGAGAGATTAGCTTAGAGCGCTGAAATTCGTCTTAAATAACTGTATTGTTTAAATAGCACCCTATAATGGGACCACCTAATCGTACTTAAAACACAAATAACAAAGATAAGATTATGAAAAAAATACCACTACTAAGTTACATATTCTTTACTGTGCTGTGCTCTATCATAACTCAAGCGCACGCAGCAATTAAGTCAATTGATGAATTTACTACGCAAATGAATCATTTTCCGGGCTATTATTCGTTTTTTTACGATACCCAAAAGGGAAAAGTATATTTAAAAGTTGATAAGTTTGAACAACAATTTTTACTGCAACAAAGCTTGCCTTACGGTATTGGCTCTAACGATATAGGCCTTGATAGAGGTCAGCTTGGTAATACTCACCTTGTGCAGTTTGAGCGTTTTGGCGACAAAGTAATGCTGCGGGCTGTAAATACTTACTATCGTGCTAATACAAGTAACAAGGCTGAACAGCAAAGTATTAAAGAAGCGTTTGCATCAAGTATACTTGCTGGTTTTAAAGTGGTTGCAGAAGATAAAGCCACAGCACTTATTGATTATACGCCTTATTTATTAAGTGATGTACATGGCGTAAGCCGCACACTTGCTGCACGTAAGCAAGGCAACTTTAGCCTTGATGAATCACGTAGCGCCGTTTATATGAATCGCTCAAAAGCATTTGTAAAAAACACTGAGCTTGAAGCCGTACTTACATTTAAGGGCACAAAACCAGGTGAATTTGTTCGCCAAGTAAGTGCCGACCCTTATGCGCTTACTGTTCATATGCATCATTCACTTATTCAATTACCAGATGATAACTACACGCCTCGTAAGTTTAATCCGCAATCAGGTTTTTGGAGTATAGAACATAAAGATTACGCAGCGCCGCTTGGTGACTCTATGTACGTGCGTTATATACCGCGCCATCGTTTAACTAAAAAGGATTCAAGTTTACCTATTAGTGAGCCTGTTAAACCAATTGTATATTACCTTGATCCTGGCGTACCAGAGCCCGTTAAAAGCGCTTTGCTTGAAGGTGGAAAGTGGTGGAACGACGCATTTACTGCTGCAGGATATAAAAATGCATTTATAGTAAAAGTGCTGCCAAGTAGCGCCGACCCTATGGATATTCGTTACAACGTCATTCAATGGGTACACCGTGCAACGCGTGGTTGGTCATACGGTAGTTCTGTAATTGACCCGCGTACAGGTGAAATACTTAAAGGGCATGTAACACTTGGCTCATTGCGTGTTCGCCAAGATATTTTAATAGCTGAAGCACTCGCTGCTCCTTATTTAAAAGGCAATGAAGTTGCTAAAAACTTGCAAGCAATGGCGCTTGATCGGATTCGCCAATTAAGCGCGCATGAAATTGGTCACACGTTAGGTATTGCTCATAACTTTGCGGCATCGGTAGGTGATAGAGCTTCTGTAATGGATTACCCACATCCGCTACTTAGTTTTAATGAACAAGGTAAGCTTGATGTAACGCGCGGCTATGCAACAGGCATGGGCGTGTGGGATACCCAAGTAATTAAATATGGCTATAGCGATTTCACTAACCAAGATGAAAGCGCAGAACTTGCTGCTATTTTAAAGGAGAACAAAACTAAAGGCCTTGAGTTTATATCAGATAGTGATGCTCGTGCTAAAGGTGGCGCACATCCAACAGCTCATCTATGGGATAACGGCACTAATCCTTCTCAGGAGCTTTTACGAGTACTCGACGTACGTAAAAAAGCGCTTTCGCAGTTTGGTATTAATAATATTAAAACGGGCGACTCATTATCGCAATTAGAGGAAAAACTAGTTCCGCTTTATCTGTTTCACCGTTTTCAGGTTGAGGCTGCGGTTAAGCTTATTGCCGGTGTTGATTACGAATACGAAACACGCGGTGACTCACCCGTAAAAGGTGCGCAAGTGGTTGATAAAAAAATGCAACAAGAAGCGGTAAACGCTATTTTTGCAACGCTTAAGCCAAGTAACTTATTACTTCCTGAATCGGTACTATCACTTATTCCACCAAAAGCATACGGCGAGTCTAAGTCGCGCGAGAGCATAGTTGGGCGCACAGGGTTAACGCTCGATGCAATGGCATTACCCGAGGTTGCAGTGCAGCACAGCTTGTCGCTTTTATTAAATGCACAGCGTTTAAATCGCTTAGCGCAGCAACAAGCACGTAGTAATGACTTTTATAGTTTAGATGAGTTACTTGAGGAGCTATATGGCCAAGTGTTTAACGCGTCATCACCTAATACGATGACAGGTAAAATAACTCAGCGCGTGCAATTTTTAACTGCAAAAGCCATGGCTGATTTAGTAGCAAGCGATAGTGCAAGCCCTGAAGTACAGGCGCAGTTACGTTACTACTTAGTTAAGTTAAGTGAAGACTTTAACCAAAACTCAATGCTGAGCCATACAAGTACTGGCGAGAGTGCGTTTAAGCAATATTTAGCTGAGCAAGTAAATCAGTTTTTAATTAAAGGGCAATGGCCAAACAACTTTAAAGTGCTGCCAATCCCACCGGGCTCACCAATTTAGAATAAAAAGTAGAAGCGCTTATTTTAAATCAATCATTTAATCAATTACAAAGCAAAACACCGAGTATATTTATACTCGGTGTTATTTTATTCTAAAAACGAATACGTACTCTAAGACTTTATTTGCACTAAATCGTAATCGGCCATACCAGGTACTATTGCCTGTAAGCGAGACTCGGTTACATCGAGTGCATTTAAACATTCGCAATACTCAGAAGCCTTAAGCTCTAATTGATGCGCCTTTTTTTGTAGCGATTTATCAATTTCTCTTGAGATAATATCCATGCGTTGCCCCATGTCGTTAATGCGATCTTCTATATTACCTTCACGCGATTTAAACGCATCGCCAAGTGATACCAAAATAGCACCTAACGATCCATGAACAGCAGAGTGAATTTGCTGGCTGATCTCTTTAGTAAAAAAATCATCTATTTGCGAAAGTGATTGAGGGGCTATAAAAAAGAAGTCATCTCCGCGCTTAAACTTATCCATTAGCGCGCGCTCTACATACTGCAATTGTGTTTTAAGTACTTCAGGTTCTTTGTCTGACATACCTTCAACTACGTGTTCAATAGCGCTTAAGCCTAAGTTAACACCATCGGTAGCAAGGTTTACTAATTCGGGGACTGTGTGGCGAATACCATTACTAAACTGTTCGAGTACTTTGCTTTCGTCATCGCTTAAATCAACCCAATAACCGCGAATAAACAGTTGGTTATTGTTATTAATTTGGACACGAGTTTGGCCTTTATCTAATATGCGAATTGCATCGTCAGTAATAATTAAACCATGACGTAATTCAACATCGCATTGGGCTTGAGCAAAGACACTAGTGCTTGAGAGCGCTATGGAAAACGCCAATATCGAACGAGATAGAAACGCCATAAACACCTCAAAAAGACTAAAATGGAAGGCGAGTAGGTTAACAAAAAAACAACTTTATGCAAGGGAAAATAAACCTATCAACTATCTCACAGAATAGTTGTATAGAGTGCAGCTTGAGTTTTTAGATATGGTTATGTTGGGCAAAATCAACAGTTCAACAAAGGGCTTAATATATAGCTAGAGAGGGTAGAAGTGGCTCATAGTAAAATAAGAACACGTGGTTTTTAAATAAAGTTTAAAAAGGTACAGCTATTTATATCAATTAAGCTTAATAGCCGACTCTAAATTTACTCTGGAGTCGGCTCAAAAGACTAAAAACTAAATATTTAGTGTGAAACCACTATTAAGCGAATTGCATCAAGTTGTAACTGCGTTTTTTCAATATACGTAGTTAGGTCGTTACGTTGCTTATCGTAGAAGGTAATTTCTTCTTGGCGAATATTCGGATTAATTTGCTTGAGGGCAACAAGTCGCTCTTGCTCTTCACTGAGTGATGTTTGCATTTTAGCAAGTGACGCTGCGCGAATAACTTCAAGTTTTTCTTGTGCCATATCTTTAGCGGTAGTGATCATCGGGTGAACAGCGCTTTGCAATGCACCGGCAAGCTTACTTGCTGTTTGGCGGCCAACGGCTGATAACTGCTGATTAAAGCCTTCAAATGCCACGTTTTCACCTAGGTTATTACCTGCTTTATCGAGCAATATACGAATTGGTGTAGGCGGTAAAAAGCGACCAACTTGTAATACTTTTGGTGCCATTGCTTCTGCAACAAAAATAAGCTCAACAAAAAAGGTACCAGGCGGTAACTTTTTGTTTTTAAGTAATGCTACCGATGCGCTACCAAAGTCGTCGTCACAAATCATATCCATGGTGCCTTGCACCATAGGGTGATCCCAGCTGATAAAGTGTACGTCTTCTTGCGAAAGTGCCGTGTCGCGATCAAAGGTAACCGTCATACCGTCTTCTTTAAGCGATGGGAACGATGCATTTAACATATGTTCCGTTGGCTTTAAGATAATGGTGTTTTCGCCTTTATCTTCTTGGCTTACGCCAAATGTGTCAAACACGTTGATCATGTAGCTTGGCAATTCAAACTGGTTATCGAGTTTTTCGATATCAGTCACAAGCGAGTCGGCAGCACCTTGACCCGATGAATGTAGCTCTAGTAAACGATCTCGTCCGCTTTCCATTTTTTTACGCAGTACCGCATTTTGTTGTGCTACTTGCTCAAGTAATGGATCGAGTTCGTCTTCATCGCAGTTATGCGCAGAAATATATTCAAGTAGGTCATCACGGAACTCTTTATAAAGCATTTGCCCAGTTGTTGATGTAGATTCGAATGCATCTAGACCTTCGTTATACCAACGTAGCAGTACTTCTTGAGCGGTGTTTTCAAAATATGGCACATGAATGTTCACATCTTGTGTTTGACCTATACGGTCTAATCGACCAATACGTTGCTCGAGCAAATCTGGGTTTAGTGGTAAATCAAACAACACTAAGTGATGCGAGAACTGGAAGTTACGACCTTCTGAGCCAATTTCTGAACACAGTAATATTTGTGCATTATCGTACTCGTCTGCAAAAAATGCAGCAGCGCGGTCACGCTCAATAATCGACATGCCTTCGTGAAATACCGACGCTTTAATTGCTTCACGTTCACGCAGTATTTGCTCAAGGCTGATAGCTGTTTCAGCTTTAGCACATATAAGCAGTACTTTTTCGCGCTTAAGCGTTTTAAGAGTGTCGATTAACCAATCTACACGTGGATCGAATAAACCCCAGCTTGCGCTTTCGCCTTCAAATTCTTGAAATATTTTTTCAGGAAACAGAGCACGGTGTGCACTTAGTTCAGGGTTTTGAATGCCGCCCATGTTACCAAGAACCGACATAGCCGTTTTATACTGCTTTGGCAATGCCATTGGGTAGGCGTGTAATTTACGACTAGGGTAGCCATCAATGCCGCTGCGACTATTTCTAAATAATATACGACCTGTGCCGTGGCGATCGAGTAGCATGTTAAGTATTTCTTTACGCGCTGGTAAATCACCTTGCTGTGCTTTTTCAAGAATATCAGTAATGTCGGTTTCTTTTAATAGCTCAATTAGCGTGGCTTTGGCTGCGTCGTCCAGAGCTTGCTCTTGCAGTAATTGATTTGCAGCTTGCGCTACGTCTTTATAATTTGCTTCTTCTTCTTTAAACACGTCGTAGTCGTAAAAACGATCCGGATCGAGTAATTGTAAACGCGCAAAGTGACTGCTGTGACCAAGTTGATCAGGCGTTGCTGTAAGCAAAATAAGGCCCGGAATATCTTGGCTAAGCTCTGCCATACGTTGGTACTCAGAGCTTGGCTTGCCGTTATTGATACTTAGGTGATGGGCTTCATCTATTACTAAAAGGTCCCAATCAGCAAGCGTTGCTTGTTCAAACCAACGTTTTTTCTTGGTTAAAAACTCAAGGCTGGTAAGTACTAGTTGCTCTGTATCAAATACGTTTGGAGAATCTGCAAACGCTTCGTCGCAGCGCTCTTCATCAAAAATAGAAAAACGTAAGTTAAAGCGGCGTAGCATTTCTACTAACCATTGGTGCTGTAAGTTTTCAGGCACCACAATAAGTACGCGACTCGCACGGCCACTAATAATTTGTTGATGTAGTATCATGCCCGCTTCAATTGTTTTACCAAGGCCTACTTCATCTGATAAAAGTACGCGTGGGGCAAAACGTTTACCCACTTCTTGTGCAATATAAAGCTGGTGCGGAATAAGATTAGCACGCTGACCAATTAAACCTTTAATAGGCGATTGTTCACGTTCAAATTTATGTAACCACGTTTGGTAGCGAAGTGTGTAGCGATCAAAACGATCTACTTGGCCTGCAAATAAACGATCTTGTGGTTTATTAAATTTAATAAAATGATCTAAAAAGGTTTCTTTAAGTTTAGCCGTTTCGCCATTATCAACACGGGTGCCGTGATAACAAAGTAACTCGCCTTGTATTTCAATAGACTCTACTTCTAATTCCCATTCTTCAACGCTTTTGATCACATCGCCAGGATTAAATGCCACACGGGTAACAGGTGCTTCTGCACTAGAATAAACACGGTTTTCACCACTGGCAGGAAATAATATGCTGACCTGACGGCCTTCAATGGCAACAACGGTGCCTAATCCTAAATCTGACTCTGTATCACTGATCCAACGCTGACCTAAGGAAAAATTCATGTATGTCTCGTCTATGATGAAAAAGGCGGCTATGTTACCTGTAAGCTAACACCACTGCAAGGCGCTATTTGGCTCACTTTTAATTAATTTTGTAAGTGTTAATTATTACTATTAAAACAGCTTGTTTATGACTCTTTTTTAGGTAAATCAAAACTAATTACAGTTTGTAATAAAACGGACTTTTATGACAAATAGACTAAACTTACATTATGCCTTAGCAATTAAGTATTGCAGGTTTAAGTTTTGCCCGTTTTACTTAGTTATTTTGGTATAGCATAAAAATCATAAAACGTAAGGAAAGTGCTATGGAAAAAGCTTCGAACCTTGAAAGTAAAATGTATGTGCTAGATACCAACGTACTACTTCACGAACCACTCGCTTATTTGTCTTTTCAAGAGCATGACGTTGTAATTCCGATGACGGTGCTTGAAGAACTTGACCATATAAAAGACAGAAAACACGACGTAAGCCGTGATGCGCGCGTCGCTATTCGTGGATTAGATGAAGTACTTAAAAATGCAACGCCCGAACAAATGCTACAAGGCGTGGCGCTGCCGAGTAACAAAAAGGCAAAAGCGAGCTCTGCCGGTACCCTCATTATTGTAAACGACCATTTATTTGCCGACTCCATCTCTGGTTTGCCAGGTAACGAAAATGACCATCGTATTATCAATTGCGCCGTGTACTTACAAAAGCAGCACAGTGATTCAAAAGTAATACTTGTTACAAAAGACATAAACATGCGTTTAAAAGCTAAAGGCGCCGGGCTTAAATATGTTGAGGATTACCGTACCGATCAACTTATTGACGATATAAGCCTACTCACTAGTGGTTATAAAAAAATTGAAGGTGATTTTTGGGATCATGTAGGGGAGTGTAATACGCAGCAACACGGACGAGATACGTTTCATCATGTGCCTAAAAACTTAATACCTGATGTATTTTGTAATGAATATTTACTTGATGGAGGGGAGCAGTTTGCGGCGCGCGTTAAATCGTACGATGACGAGCACATAACGCTCAAAGATATTGGTGTTGAGCGTTTAATGCATCAACAAGCATGGGGTGTTAAGCCCAAAAATATTTATCAAGGGATGGCATTAGATGCACTACTGGATACAAGTATTGAGCTTGTTATTTTAACAGGACCAGCAGGGTGTGGTAAAACCTTGTTAGCACTTGCCAGTGCCCTTGAAATGGTCATCGAAAAAGGTATTTACGATAAAGTAATAGTTACCCGTAATACGCCAGAAATAGCAGAGTCTATTGGCTTTTTGCCAGGCACGGAGGAGGAAAAAATGGCGCCATGGCTTGCAGCTATCACTGATACGCTGGAGGTATTGCACAAAGGCGACGAAAATCCAATATCGAGTCGAAATTACATAATGGAGAAGGCTAATGTACAGTTTAAATCGGTTAACTTTATGCGCGGGCGTAGCATTCAAAATGCAGTGGTAATTTTAGATGAGAGCCAAAATTTAACGGCATCTCAACTTAAAACGATTATTACTCGCTGCGGCGAAGGTACTAAATTAATTTGTACAGGTAACTTGGCGCAAATAGATAGTAACTATTTAACGCCAGTAACATCGGGCTTAACCTACATAGTAGAGCGCTTTAAAAACTTTGAAGGCAGCGCAACAATAAATCTCAACGGTGTTGTACGTAGCCGCTTAGCATCATTTGCAGAAGAAAATTTATAACTTGCGCTTAACAAATTGGCTCGATAGTCTATCGATTGATTTTCGAGCCAAATGGCAGGCAGTACATTGAATTTTTTACCTCTGAAGCATTACTATCGTTCATTATTTATTGCGCTGTTAGTGCCATTGATTGTCGCTTTTTTACTGTGCTTGCACTTATATAATATAAAGCTTGAGCGGACGGTTGAAAAACGCCAAGCTGACTTTACAAATGTTTCAGCACAGGTTACTCACGGGATGGACTCGGTGAGTAATCTACTTACCACCATGTTTAACTTATACGAGCAAGCGACTTATCCCAAAATAAACCAAGATTTGCTCGAAGGCATAAATCAATATGATGGTTACTATTATCGTCATTTTATTGATCAAAGTACTGAAATAGTGGGTAAAGGTGAGTTTGCGTTATCTGCTAAGGCATTAATGCAGTGGCAGCAGGCTATTACATTAGGGCCTTCGTTTAATACAACGCTTGCATTAATGCAGTCGTTATCTGCTGTAGCGTATGTTGATGATAATGGTTTTGCTTATGTAAGCAGGCACAACAAAAGCCAAAGTTTTATGCTTACTGAAATTTTAAATGGAAAATTTAAGCCAAAATTTGCGCAAAACAAACTTACTTCAAGTCCTATTGTTAAAGTGAATGACAATTCGTATTTTGCTATTGGTCGACAACGAAGCACAGGCTCAGCCGATTACATTATTTTAATTTATGATGTTCAAGCAATTTCTGGATGGTTAAAAAAGGTGTCACCGAACAGTGGTGAATACGTTTTTATGAACCAATCGCATCAAATTATCGCCAGCTCTAAACAGATAATAGAGCAAGCGACTGCGTTAAAAAATTATTGGCCAGACTTGGCCGATCATCAGAGTCAAAAAACAGTATTAACTAGTGATAGTAATTACTTTATGCAGCCTATGGATGAGTTACCTATTCACGCCGCATTTTACGAGCACAAACCCCAATTAATAAGCTCAATTAAGTATGAGATATTACTAGAGTTTACTTTTTTAACGCTATTTTTAAGTATTATGTTTGGCGTGTTTTTTTGGTTAAGTCAGCGCATTTTTATAAAGCCGATGACTCACTTAATGTCATACCTTGAGAGTAACGGGACACAACAAGAAGAGCAGCTAAATTACAAAGTTCCACTGAGCTGGCAACCTTGGTTTTCTAAAGTGAAGCGTGTATTTACTAAAAACAAACAGTTAGTTGATTCATTACAAAGTGCAAATAAAGCTCTGGACGACCAAGTTCAGCTGCAATCAGAAAAACTAAGCCGCAGTTACGAAGCGAAAGAGCGCCACTTAGCTTTACTCAACACTATGCTAAACAGTGTGCCAGACCTTATTTACTTTAAAAATATTGATGGTTCATTCTTAGGATGCAATAAAGCATTTGAGGCATATATCGGTAAAGATCAAACTGCATTAGTTGGTAAATATGTAGATGATTTAGGTGACAATGATCAGCAAATAAATGCGCTTGAAAAACAAGTATTACAAAACAGAAATAGTGTTGAACAGCGAATAGAAACCGATACAAAATCGTATCAACTTACTATTGCACCTTTTTATAACGAGCACCAACACCTGTTAGGAACCATGGGCATTGGTCGCGATATTACCGAGCAGCAACAAACATTATTGGCCTTAAAATCATCTGAATCTAAATTTAGAAGTGCAATTGAATTTGCGGCTAACTGCGTGGTTTTACTCTCGCTTGAACACACCATATTGCAAGTAAATAAAGCAGCAAGAAAGCAGTTTTCTGATCAGCCAGTACTAGTTGGGGAGCAGTTGAAAGCATTATTTGATGACTCCCAGTGGAAGCAAATAAAAAGCACTTTAGCGCAATTGCTAGATGACAAAAAACGCGTATACCATTTAACGCTTGCTCAAGGGGGTTTAACAAGCTGGTTGCAACTAAGTGTATCGCTTGTCTGGGATGAAAACCGCGATCCAGCTTATTATGTTATACACATTCAGGATGTAAGTGCCTTAACTAAATCAAAACTTGATGCCGAACGAGCAACCCTAGCTAAAAGCCGCTTTATAGCCAATTTAAGTCATGAAATACGTACCCCTTTGAACGCTGTTTTAGGGTTGCTTGATATGTTAATAGAGCAAGGCTTAACGCAAAAGCAATTACAACAAACAGATCAAGCTAAGCATGCAGCACAAAGCTTGTTATTAATGCTTAATAGAATGCTTGATTTTGCACGTATTGAAGGTTCGCAAACCGATTTAAAACAAGCGTCTTTTAGCATGGTTGAGCTGGTGGATATTTGTGAAAGCTTAACGGCTCCATTGTGCGAAGGAAAAGGTATTGAATTTGTTATTGATATTGACCCGCTAATAGCACCTGATTTGATATGCGACAGTATACGTTTGCAGCAAATATTAGGTAACTTATTAACTAATGCCGTTAAGTTTACAAAAACAGGTTCCATTACTTTAAAAATGGAACTTATTGAAAGCGATAGCCTAGAGCAACAGCATATTTGCTTTAAAGTAATCGATACTGGCATGGGTATAGATGAAGCTGATCAAAGTCGCTTATTCGATGCTTTTACTCAAGGTGATGAATCTTCAACCCGCATACACCAAGGGGTTGGGCTAGGTTTAGCTATTGTTAAACATGCAGTATCGTTAATGGGTGGGGAGATTGCTTTAAAGAGTAAAAAAGGCCACGGCAGCGAATTTTATTTCAGTATTAGTTTTTTAGTTGATACCACTAAAAACACAGTGTTACCGACTAATACATTGGCTATTTTATCTGATCAAAGTAAAGAGCTTAAGCAGGTGACAAATGCATATAACGAACTTGCTAATATTAATTTAGATGAGGTACTGAAATACCCAATTAAGCTCTCTAATACTCAAAAAATAATAATTGATGCAGCTGACTTACCTGCACTTTTAAATGTTGAAGCGATTAATGATTCATTATCAGCTAAAGAAACATCGGTAATTATTATTAATCATCAGCACACACTTAATTTACCGACAAGCGAGCACTTAGCTGCGCATCACGTTAAAGCATCGGCATTAGGGCAAAGGCTATTTAGTTTGAACTCTCAGCAAAAGCCTATAGTTAATACAAGTGCCGCAGTACACAGTGCAACTGAAAGTAAAGCTGATATATCGGGTCTACTTGTATTAGCCATTGATGATAATCAGCTTAACTTAGAAATAATTAGCAGTGTTCTGCGCCAAGCAAACGTAAATGTTGTTACGGCTTTAAGCGCATCAATTGGTATGGAATTATTGCAAGTTTTGAAGCCTGACTTAATATTGATGGATGTGCAAATGCCGAAAATAGATGGCTGTCAAGCAACCGCTTTGATTCGTCAACAGTTTGACGCAAAGCAACTGCCTATTTTTGCTTTAACGGCTCATTGTGAACCTGCTGATGTAGAACGTTCTTTAAAGTGCGGCATGAATAAACATTTAACTAAACCGGTTGTTGCTAAAGTACTTATTGATGCAATTGCTGATTTAAACTTAGTTAAACCAAGCTTTTTTGAAAAATCATTTGCTTTAACGCAGTTTAGTATGGATGAAAAACTACTTAATACGATGATTGATAAGTTTGCTAGCTTGTGTGAAACCCAGCTATCGCAACTAGAAGAAACAACCAATAAGGATGATTTGGTACGTTTAGTGCATAGTATCAAGGGTGTAGCAGGTAATTTAGGTTTTAGACGATTATCACATTGTGCTTTATTGTGTGAAAGAACGCTTAAAACAACTAATAAGCCTATTGAGATTACACTACAAGAGCTTATCATACAGCTAGAACAGGTAATTGTTTTTATAAAAGGGCTAGGGGTTAGGGATGTCGAAAAGAGCTAAAGTACTTATTGTGGATGATGATCCAATCAACAGATTAGTACTTGAAAAAACACTTAAAGCAGAGCACGACGTGTTCTTAGTTGAAAGTGGTGAAAAAGCACTGACCTTTGTAAAAACAGCGCAAGTTGATTTAATAATCCTTGATGTAATTATGCCTGGAATTGACGGCTATCAAGTACTTGTGGAGCTTAAAGAAAACCCAATAACTCAGTCTATTCCTATTATATTTATATCAGCCAATCGTAGCCATGATGATGAAGCAAAGGGTTTAGAGCTCGGTGCAATGGACTACATAACCAAGCCATTTAGTCCTTCTATTGTTCGCGTTAGAGTGCGCAACCAACTCCTCATAAAGCAAAAAAATGATTTGCTAGAAATGCTAGCTTCGATAGATGGCTTAACTGAGATACCAAATAGACGCTACCTTGATGAAAACTTATCTCGAGAATGGCGCCGCAGCAAGCGAAGTGGAACACCGCTATCGGTGTTACTAATGGATATAGATCACTTTAAACGCTATAACGATTGCTATGGACACCGTGCTGGCGACGAGTGTTTAAAGAATGTTGCGCAAGCACTTGCGGCTCAATGTGAACGTGGCAGTGACTTTATTGCTCGTTATGGCGGAGAAGAATTTGCTGCTGTGCTACCAGGAATTGATAAACATGAAGCTATGGAGTTTGCTAATAAATTACGCAATGCTGTAAATGCTTTGAATATAGAACATAAAGCTTCATTAAATGCAGACCACATCACTATAAGTATAGGTATTGCCACTACACAAAGTGGTAAGGTGTATGCTGAGCAAGCATTATTAGAAGAGGCCGATTTAGGCTTATATGCCGCTAAAGATGCAGGGAGAGATAGAATAGTCGCACGCTAAAAACTTAATATACAAAAAACGCCAATATTCATATATTGGCGTTTTTGTATCGAACTACTTTTTATTGGTTACTGCGTGATCATACCTAAAGCGGTGTCACCAATGCCCACCAACTTATCATTTTTAAATACAAGTGGCGTACATTCATCTTTTGTTGTTTTTGAATCTGAATGCTTGCTATGCGTTACATAAAAAAGTACTTGGTATACATCATCATCTTTTTTTAATAGCTCAGTGAAATTAGGCGTTTTTAATTGCGTTAAAACAGACTGATAGCTGCTATCCATTTTTAGCTCCGATATAACTTCACGATTATTTTTATGCTGTGCTTGCCAGCTTGATGAGTTTTTCCCTGCCCAATGAGTCTCAGCTTCGCCATCTGACACGGCAATAACACAGCCTGTTAAAAATGGAGCGATTAAAGCGGCTGCTAAAAGTGATTTTTTCATTTTTATTTACCTTAATAAGATTTTTAATTGGTTATTAACTGTATTAAAGCAAAGAGTAGACCATATTGATAAGTTGTTATGAATCAGTTTGTTAAGTGAGTTAAGCTGTTTTTATCTAATAAAATATTAAATATATTAGTAAAAACAGCCACTTTTTAGCTTATTTGATTACTACAATAAAATGATTAAACCAAGCGGTTGCGTGATTCGCCCTTACTAAATGCCGCAATATTTAAACTTACTTCATTAATTAAGCGCACAATAGATTCAGTACTTGCCCATGCAATATGTGGAGTAAGTAATAAGTTATTGCCTGTGTAATTAGCAAGTGGATTTGAAGTTTCAGCAGGTTCTTTAGTTAGTACATCAACACCCGCTCCAGCAATTAGGTTTTGCTTAAGCGCTGTTGCTAAGTCGGCTTCGTTAATAATACCACCACGTGCTGATTAATAATTATAGCGCTTGGCTTCATCATTTTAAGCTCATTAAGTGCGATTAAATCACGTGTTTCATCTGTAAGCGGGCAGTGTACGCTGATTATATCGGCTGTTTTAATGACGTCTTCAAAAGGCGTACGACCATCGCGACATTTAACCCCTTTACGCTCTGCAACAATAACATTAGCGCCAAATGCCTCAGCCACTTTAGCAACGCCTTTGCCTAGCGTACCGCCGCCTATAATGGCAAATGTTTTACCTTGCAAGTCGTTAAAGCTGTAATCGAGTATGCAAAACATTTCACTTTTTTGCCATGCGCCTTGCTGGCAATCCGCCTGATAGCGGTGGGTGTTACCCAGTAAGTTAGTAATTAAAGAAAATGTATGTTGAACAACTGAAGGGGTTGAGTAGCCAGCTACATTAGTTACGGCAATACCAAATTCTTTAGCGGCTTCTAAATCAACATTATTAGTACCGGTTGCACTTACGCAAATTAATTTCAGTTGTGTTAGCTGACTAATTGTATCGCGATTCAAAATTGCTTTATTAGTGATTAATACATCAGCGCCTTGGCAATGCTCAATAACTTGCTCTGGGCTGGTAAGTTCATAAGTCGTTAATTTACCAAGTTGTTCTATACACGAAAGAGATGTTTTAGCTAAAGTTGCGTTATCAAGAATAGTAATGTTCATTATGAGCCCTAAAATAAGTGGATCTGAAAGAGTTAAAATCGTAAAAAAGAGGCTTACGATCCATCAAAAATCTAAAATATGGGCTTAAGGTACTACGAAAGAAAGGCTTTGTTAATGCTATTACTACCAAATGATTAGAGGGCTATGTAGTAGTGGTCTGCCCACTAGCAGATTGAGAACATGGTATTTTGCTAGACTGATCAGTTTTTTTGCACTTATAAGCAAGCCTGTGGTCATAGAAGGTAATTAAACTCGGCTTTAAAGCAAGTTGCTAAAATAAAAAATCGTTTTTTTGGTTATTTCGCATTTTAGATTGGCTGAGTTATAATCGGATATAGACATAAACGGTGCGCTTTAGCGTGCCGTTTTTTAACATTGTAGATGTAGTAATG
The DNA here is from genome assembly GCF_000498015.1 of Pseudoalteromonas sp. TAE79. Taxonomy (NCBI): domain Bacteria; kingdom Pseudomonadati; phylum Pseudomonadota; class Gammaproteobacteria; order Alteromonadales; family Pseudoalteromonadaceae; genus Pseudoalteromonas; species Pseudoalteromonas sp. TAE79. Next base: position 57,658 of record NZ_AUTL01000151.1, on the reverse strand, counting down.
AGTGAATTAGAAGATAAATACGCAGATATACGCCCATACAACGACGACGAAGTTGCGGCGTCGCTTACACGTTTGATTAACGATGATGCGTTTATTGATGTAATAGCAAAGTATAATTTACCGCGCTTTTTATCGGCAGTGCCTTTTATTGCACGTCCAATGGTAAGAAGTCAGTTACGCAAAAAATGGGGCAAAGTAAGCACCGTCGAAGACGTGCAAAACGAAGTTGCGCAATACTTAGATAAATTAGTAAAGCGCACCACGTCAAAAGTAACCTTTTCTGGGTTAGATCAGTTAGATGCTAACCAGGCCTATTTATTTATTTCAAACCACAGAGACATAGTGCTTGATCCTGCATTAGTAAACTGGGGTTTATATCAACATAAAATGAAAACAGTGCGTATTGCTATTGGCGATAATTTATTGCAAATACCTTACATTACAGAGCTTATGCGTCTAAATAAAAGCTTTATCGTTAAGCGCTCTGCTAAAGCACCAAAAGAGATGTTAAAAGCACTGACTCAATTATCGTCATACATTTACGATTCTGTAGTGGGTGGAAATTCTATTTGGATTGCGCAAAAAGAAGGGCGTGCAAAAGACGGTTTTGATCAAACTGATCCTGCGCTTCTAAAAATGTTGCAATTAAACGGGCGTAAACAAAAGAAAGAGTTTGGCGATTATATTAAAGAGTTAAAAATAGTGCCGGTTTCTATTTCTTATCAATATGAGCCGTGTGCAATTGCTAAAGCCAAAGAGCTTTACCATAAACAACACCATGGTGAGTACGTTAAATCGGCTGGTGAAGATATTGCGAGCATTGTTGAAGGCTTTAGTACTGCGAAAGGGCATGTGCATTTAGCATTTGGGCAACCAATTGAATCTAAATGTGATAGTGCTGAAGAGCTTGCTAAAACGATTGATAGGCAAATTGTTGATTCGTTTTATTTACACCCAGGCAATTACATTGCTGGTGGCTGTAAAGAGGCGGTAATAGACTCTCCAGATACAGCGACGTTTGAACAGCGTTTAGCCTGTGTACCAGAAGAGTTAAAACCGTTAGTGCTGGCCATGTACGCTAAGCCATTTCACCGTAAAACAGAGATAAATACCAATAGCTGTGAGTATTAATAATCCCAGCTCAACAAAACTAAGCAGCAATTAAATTGCTGCTTTTTTTTTGCTCAAAAATAACGCTATACTAATACCTCCTATTCAACTGGGAGGTACTTATGCATGCAACAAATTGAAATATTTGATATTCCAAGTCCTTGCAAAAGTATTTGCTTAGTTAACAACAGAGGGTATTGCAAAGGGTGTTATCGTAGTCGGGATGAGCGCTTTTCGTGGAATACCTTATCGAACGACCAAAAAAAGAAGGTGCTTAGTTTGTGCCAGCAGCGCTACAAGCGCTACCTTCAAAAAAAGCAGCAAAATGCAGTGCCAAGCACGCAGGCGCAGCAGCAAGGGTTCGACTTTTAAAAGCTTAATCCATATTTGGCTCTTAGTGCGTACACAGTGCCATTGTTAGTTAGGTTAATTAATGACATTTTAAGCTTTTCTACTAAGTTTTCATTACGTTTATTTAAATAATGATAAAGCGGATAAGTACTCAATACTTCTTTTACAAAGCAGCCTTGAGGTGACGGGAGTTCATTGTTTTGCATTATAAAGTTAATCATTAAAGCTCCCTGTACTTTTTTCTGAGCAAGCAAATTAAGTTGGGTATTCATGCTTTTAACTTTAATAATATTCCCTGCAAACTGTGTGCTTACTAAATAATGTTCTTGCACAGGGTAGCCATCAACAATTGCGACGCTATCGAGCTGTTCTAAACTGTTAGGTAAACAGTTTTTATATAATACTAAGTCAAACTTAAATAGCTCATAATCGACTCTAATTAAGTTTTCGTAATTTTTTTCAATGCTTGCATCTCTTCCTAACTGCCCATCAAGTACGCCATTATTTGCAGCGAGCAAAGCATTTTGGTGACTAAAATCGATTATATGTATTTTAAAACCGATATCTGCGTATGCTAACTTTAATAGCTCTAAGGCATAATCAGCTTGAGGTGTACTTTGCGGACGATTAAAAGTGAGGTTGTATTGATGACTAAAACAAGAGGCACTAAAAAATAAATTTACCAATAATAACAAGATACTAAAATGTCTATTCATTATCAGTTCCAATTACTACAGAAATAAATAAAATAAGACGCGTATAATAACAAGGAGATTACCTCTTGCCCAGTTTAGAGGGGGAATCAAATAATCTTAAAAGCGAATGAGGAAGTATTGTGAGTTTTAATTTATGCCTATTACCACGTGAAGAAAAATATCAAATTCAGTTAGATTATGAAGCGTCTTTTTGGGCGTATCAAATTAAGCGTAATAAAAAAACGAGAGAGCAAGTTTACAACACAATCCACAGCCGCCCAGTGGCAGAGCAAATGGTTTTGAAACAAAAATTTGAACAGTATTTAGCGCTAATGCTTAGCTAAATATCGATATAAAAATGTATAAAGTTGAAGTGTTAAATGAACTAAAAACCCCACTTGTGAATAAATTCTACAAAAAGCACAGCGTAAGAGGGCGTGCTAATAAACAAGATAAGGTATGGGTAACTTACTATAATAATGAAATAGTGGCAGCATGTAGGTTACAAGATAAAACAGAGTTTTTATTTTTATCTACCATGTTTGTTGCGCTGGAACATCGCGGTAAAGGGATTGCAAAACAATTGCTTTCAACACTCTTAAAGTCGCAAAATAGAGAGATAAAGACCTTCGCATATGAAAACGTAGCTGATTTATATTGTGCTATTGGTTTTAACCAGGTGTTAACATATACTCTTGCTTTACAAGTACTTTTTGATACTTACAAACATCGAAATATAGTCGCTCTAGAGTACCCATAATAATAAATAATAATATGGAATAAGCATGAGTAAATACGTTAATGGGATCATTAGTTGCTTTGTAGTTTTAATAACTATTCTAAGTTGCCAAGTAGGGGCACAAGTAAAACGTTTATCTCCTAGCGAAGGCTTATCACAAAGCTACGTTAATACAATGCTTATAGACACTAACGGTTACCTTTGGCTTTCGACAGAGGCCGGGCTTAATCGTTATGATGGCTATCAAGTTATTCCAATAAACGGCCCTAATGGTGAGTTAGAAGAGGCGATCATCGATCGTATTTACCAAGACCCTCAAGGGCACATTTGGATAGCCTCTTTACTTGCAGGCCTGTTTAGATACGACCCCGTAACAGATTCATATCAGCAATTTCTAGAAAAACCGACCAGTGAAGAAGAAATTATCAATCAGTCTGTTTTTAGTATGGTGGCCGTTGATAAAAAAACACTTTGGATTGGGCGAGGCCGCGATTTTGCAAAGCTTGATATAGCAACCGGAAAAATAACAACTATTTTTGAGCTTCCGGCTAAATATAAAAATACTCTTGTGAGAAAGCTGTTTGCCTACAATGGTTATATATTTATAGGTACAAGCCATGGTGCATACGTATTTGATATTGCCACCGAGCAAGTTAGACCTCTACAGCATTTAAAAGGTGAAGCTGAACATATTTACCAAAATAATGTGAAGTCTTTCGCATTAGGTGAAAATAAACAGTTGTTAGTAGGGGCGGTACAAGGCTTATACGAAGTTGATATTAGTAACTTATCAAAAATGTTTGAACGCCCAGATTTACCTTTTAAAAGTAAAATATTACTCAATGATTTAAATGTGTGGAGCATAGTAAACGAACACGGAAAAATAGATTTAGCCACCGATAAAGGCTTGTTTAAATTTGATTTAAACACAAAAGAGATGATTAAAAATACCCGAATAGCCCAAAGTAAGTACACACTTGCTGATACCAGTATTATTGATATGGCTAAAGATAAATCGGGTGGTACGTGGGTTGCGACTAAAACTGATGGTGCATTTTACTTATCTCACGACAGCTATCATTTCAATAATGTCGATGGCACTTTGCTCGGAGGTGATGGTTTATCGCATCATTCTATTTGGGGTATTACCGAGTATAAAGACAAGCTTTGGCTTGCAACGCATAATGGTATTACTGAGGTTGATTTAAAAACAAACATTGGTAAAGCTTATTTAAAAGACTACAAAGTTGACTTACTCACCACTGAATTTACCGTATATGAAATAACGCCCTATAAAGATAATTTATGGCTTTATACAAACCGTGGTTTATTTATTTTTGACCCTGTAACGCATCAAGTTAGCGAACCTAAAGTACATAACCCTGCTGATCAAGAGCTGATTACTGGTAGGGTGCATGGCGTTACACTAATGCCAAATGGCGATCTATACTTTGTGCACTCAGATCATGGGGTATTTATATACAATATAGATTCACAGGTAGTAACGCGTTTGGGTGGCCAATTGGATCAATTTGAACCCTTTTTAGCTCATGGCTTTTTACCCGCGTTGAGCAATAAGCCAGACTCGCCACTATTTTTTAATGCTGGAATTTTATATCAAGTAAACCCAAGTGATTTAGCACTTAAAATGATTTACAAAGTGCCAAAGCAGCACGAAAACGTAGCCATTAGCGTGCTTTCTTATTTAATTGATAACAACAATATATTGTGGATATCACTTTCTAATTTTGGCTTGATAGGCCTTGACGCATCTACTTATCAATTAGTACATACAATCGATTTAGAGAAGAATAAATTAGGCACATTGCTTTACGATATGGTGCTAGATGATGATGGCATGATCTGGATGAGTAGCCATAAAGGCATTTGGCGATTAAACCCAGAAACACTTCATTTTCAACAATTTTCTACGTCAGAAGGGCTACTCTCTGCTGAGTTTAATAGTAACGCCATGGCACAGCTCAAAGATGGCCATATTGCGTATGGTAGCTTAAAAGGTTTTACTTATTTTCACCCAATGGAAAACCAAAATTACCAATCACTTATTGATCACGTAAATATTACGCGAGTTGATTTAATGTCACGAGATCTATCGCTTGATTTAAAACAGCCGCTCAACGAAGTTGTGTTAAACCATGATGATATTGGGCTTGAAGTGGCATTTTCGGCCATGGCATTTAGTAATCAAGAACGCATCATTTATGAGTATCAACTCGATAACGGACAAAAAAGTTACACTCGAAATAACAACCGCGTATTGTTTCCAAAATTGAATCCAGGTAATTACCAATTAAAAGTTTGGGCTAAAGACCCCCTGACTGGCGAATATACCTCGCCTGCTATTTTAAAAATAAAAGTAAAGTATCCGCTTTGGCGTGCACCTTATTTTATGGTGCTTTACGCCATGCTGTTTATTGGTTTTGTTGCTATGTGGGTTATGCGCCGTAATAAAATTCAGCGTATTTTATTGGCAGCAAATAAAGAAAGTAAAGAAAGCGAAGCGCGTTTAAAATTAGCACTTGAAGGCAGCGAATCGGGTGTTTGGGATTGGGAGTCGAGCAACCCAAGCATTTACCAACCTCGCTTAGCGAGTGAGTTAAGCTACGAAAATGAAACCGTAAGCCTTGATGAATATTTATCTAAAATTCATCCGCAGGACAAACAGCTATTTCGCTTAGAGTGGCTTGAATTTTTATCTACCGATAAAGGCTACTTTAATTGTACCTACCGCCTGCGCCATGCAAAAGGCTATTGGCGCTGGTATAAGGACTTTGGAAAAGTAGTGGAGTGGGATGATAAAACTCCACAAAAAGTAGCGGGTACTTATACAAATATGACCCGTGAGATGGTGTTTGAAGAACACGCTTTACTATTTACGGCAGCATTTGAGCAAACACGTGATTGGGTGTTTATACTCGATAAAAACTTAAATATTCGGGCTTCTAATAAATCACTGCAAACCGCCTTTAACTTCACCGCTGAGTCGTTATCTAGCCGGACTTTAAATTTAGGTATATCGCGCAGCAATCGTTTTGATTATTTACGCATTATGCAAAAGCTATCTGTTGGGGAGCATTTTTCGTGCGAAGACAGTGTGGTTTTAGCTAATGGTGAATCGCGTCATGTACTTGTGAAAATAAGTGCAGTGGCCGATAACGAGCAGCGCCTTAATAGTTATGTCATTATTTTAACCGATATAAACGCACAAAAATCAGCTGAAAACGAGCTGCACCTATTGGCCAACTACGATGCCTTAACTGGGCTGCCAAATCGTACATTATTTAATGACCGCGTTGAACACGCCCTTGAACAAGCAAAACTGCATGGATGCAAAGTGGCTTTGTTACATATCAATATTAAACGTTTTAAATACTTTAATGACTCATTAGGGCACGAAGCGGCTGATGAGCTAATTAAAGAAGTTGCTGAGCGCTTAAAGTGCTCTTTGCGACCATCGGATAGTGTTGCGCGATTTGGTGGCGATGAGTTTGTCGTGTTAGTAGAAGATATTCATCAGATAGAGCAAGTACTTATAATATGTACTAAGTTGATGGATTGCGTGAATCAAAATATTGCGATTAATGGTCAAGTTGTAAACGTTAATTTAAGTATTGGTGTGTCGATATCGCCAGATGACGCAGAGCAAGGCCCCGCACTTTTAAAAGCTGCGAGCATAGCGTTATATCATGCAAAAGACTCTTTAGAAGGGCGCTACCAGTTTTATAAGCAAGAGATGAACCAGCATGTTCAAAGAGCGCTGCATCTTGAATCTCAGCTTACTAGAGCGTATCGAGAAGAAGAGTTTTGTAATTACTATCAGCCTATTATTAATGCTAAGAGCCAAAAAACAGAAGGCTTTGAAGTGCTGCTGCGTTGGCCCGAAAATAAACTAGTACAAACTCAAGAGTTTTCGCTGGCTGCAGAGGGGATAGGCTTAATTACAAAAATTATGCTGCAGACCTTTGCGCGCGCTTTATTGGAGTTAAAAGAGTGGCGAAAAGCCTCACCTCACTTGTATCTTTCTATTAATTTATCGGCGCTCGATTTTGAATTCGAAGATTTAGTACCCGAGATTAGAAATGCGCTAAATCATGCGCAGGTATCATCAGAAGCCATTGTTTTTGAAATAACAGAATCTGTACTTATGCGCGACTCTCATCAAGCTCTGCAAAGCATGGAGCAACTTAAAAAGCTAGGTTGCAAGCTCTACATGGATGACTTTGGTACGGGGTATGCATCGCTCACTTATTTAAAGCGCTTTCCGATTGATGTATTAAAAATTGATAGGAGCTTTGTAGAAGATATTGGGATTGATTCTGACGACGAAGCCATTATTCAGTCAACCCTTGCATTGGCCCACAGCTTAGGAAAAGAGTGTGTTGCGGAGGGTGTAGAAAGCTCGCATCAACTTACCTTTTTAAAGGCTCGAGGATGCAAGCATTTCCAAGGGTATTTGTTTAGTAAACCGGTACCAAATAACGAAGTGCTGGCACTTATTAATCGCGATTGGAGCGATATTTTCAATCAATAATAGCGATAGAAAATTAAGGGCGTTTACCACAATGGCGACAATAAATATGACTATTGTGCTGATTGAGTTGGGTCTTAATCGCTTTATTGGCCTCAAGTTTACTTAGCCCTAATTTGTAGCGTAGATCTTCTAAGTGTTCGTGTTGGGCTTGGTTAAGTGTGCCATCTTGAATTTGTTCATGCACTGCATCCTCAAAAAATTGGCGGCGCTTACGTATTTGTTCTGAAAAGCTAGACGCCAATAACCCTGTAGGAATTGCGACCATGCCCATGCTTAGCAATGTGATCACACCGCCAAAAAATTTCCCCATTGCCGTTATAGGCACTACATCCCCATAGCCCACGGTAGTTAGCGTTGCCATTGCCCACCACATAGCCGCAGGAATAGAGCCAAAAGTATCTGGCTGTATATCGTGCTCAATTAAATAAATTCCGCATGAAGCTAAAATAAGCACGACGGCCATTATAAAAAAAGCAGCCATTAATGAACTACCTTCATCCATAAATGCTTGTAACAATAACTGCATTGCACGGGAGTAACGAGTGAGTTTAAATACTCTTAATAACCTAAGTACGCGTAAAAAGCGTAAATCGAGCGGGAATAAAAACATCATTAAGCTAGGTAAAATAGCAATTAAATCAATAAGTGCCAGTGGCGATAAAAAATATTTTAATCTGCGTTTACTGTTCGAGCCTTCCATTGCTACATATTGTGTTTTATCTATACAGGCCCAAAGTCTGGCTAAGTATTCAACAGCAAAAATAGCGACAGAGACAATTTCTAAAACTAAAAATTCGTCATAATATTTAAGCGCCACACTGGGAATAGACTCAATAACAATGGCTACAACGTTAATCATTATTATGCTAATGAGTGCAATATCAAGAATATGCCCTGAACGTTGATATTGACCTGTACCTTCAAACAGGCAAGCCATTTTTTGGCGTAAAGTTTGCGGTTCATTCATTATTTAAGTTTAAGTACCATGTTAATACTGCCTTCTTCAAAGTCGCGACTAATTTTAAAACCTAACTTACGGGCAAGCTCAATCATCCCCGTATTCTCTGGTAAGGTTATGCCTTCAATCGATTCCACACCTTGGCGTTTACAGTGGTTAATTGCAGCACTCATTAGTATGCGACCAAGCCCTAAACCTTGGCAATCTGAGCGTACTACAATGGCAAACTCAGCATGCAGGTTATCGGGGTCCATAATAACGCGAGACACACCCAGTGTACGAGTTTTACCTTCAAAGCGTTGGCAAACAATAAACGCCATTTCGCGGTCATAATCAATTTGGGTCATTTTAGCGAGTTGGTCGTGGTTAAATTGTGGTAGTTCGCCAAAAAAGCGTTTATATCTGTCCTCTTTATTAAGTGACTCGTCAAATGCTTTATGGGCTTGTTCATCTTCTGGCTTTATCGGTCTGAGCGTAGCTTGGGTGTTGTTTTTAAGCGTTACCACTTCAACAAGTTCAATAGGGTAGGGACGAATAGATAAGCGCTTACGATTGATCTGAGTTTGATAGCGGCTAAGTGTCATGGTGGCATCGAGCACTAAAAATTGACCATTACTGGCAAGTATAGGATTTAGTTCCATTGAGCTTATGTCAGGTTGATCAATAACTAACTGAGAAATACGCGTTAGCAGTGCACACAAACGATACTTATCAACTTTTTCGGGGAGTATGCGCTCCTTTAATACGCCTTTATCGTGCGCTGCGGCAATTAAATATTTTGCTAAGTTCATATTCAGAGGGGGCAGAGCAACGGCGGCTTGCGCATATTCAAGGCCGGTGCCTGCTTCACCTAGTAATATAACAGGGCCAAAATTAGGCTCGGTTTTAATCGCAATTCGCAGCTCATTAGCGCCTGCTCGCGGCGCCATTTTTTGTAATGAAAACCCTTCAATAACAGCATCCGGATACGTATTTTTAATACGGATAAGCATCGCAAAAGCAGTTTGTTCAACCTCGTTGGCGTCGTTTAAGTTAAGTACCACACCACCTACTTCAGACTTCGAAGCAATACTTGGGCTAATAAGTTTTAACGCGACCGGAAAACCAAGCTCAATGGCTTGCTCTTTGGCTTCTGTTGGGGTGTAAGCCACTTCAGTTTGAATGCATTTAATACCATAGTGGTTTAATACTTGGCTTGCCTGATGAGTAGGTAAGTAGCTTTGTGCATCATCTAAAAACTCATTAATAAGGGTTCTAGCTGCCACCTTATTTATTTTAGCGTCATCAGTGTTCGACTCGGGTGTTTGCGTTAAATGCTTTTGGTTACGACGATACGTTACCAAGTGCATAAATGCACCAACAGCCCCCTCTGGTGTTCTATAAGTGGGTATTGCGTTGTTTGAGCACACTTTTCTGGCAGCGTAAGATGCGTCTTCACCCATAAAGTTAGTTATAACGTAAGGGCGCGCCATTTTAGGTAATGTTTGTAAGGTTTCTACAATAATGTTGGCGTAGTCTTCGCTGGGCGCAAGCGCTGAGGGAGTATGGATAATCAGTAAGTTTTTAACTTCTTTTGCGTGCAGTAAAACTTCTAATGCTTGCTTATAACGTGCAGGTGCTGAGTCGCCAAAAATATCCACAGGGTTTGAGGTGGTTTCGGATTGTGGGATGACTTTATTTAGCGCATTTCGGGTCTCAATGCTTAGCTCTGCTAATTTACCGGAGCTTTGAATTAGCTCATCAACGGCCATAACACCCGGGCCGCCACCATTAGTTAAAATAGTCAGTTGCTCTACTTTTAATAATTTGGGGTGCATGGCGAGTGTTTGTGTCGCTGCAAACAGTTCACGTAAGTCATTTACGCGCAGCATACCAGCGCGTTGAAATAACGCATCGTAAACAGCATCAGAGCTTTGCTTTCCGCCGGTGTGAATTTCGGCCGCGAGTGCGCCGGCACTTGTTTTACCTGTTTTAATCGCAATTACAGGTTTGCTAAAGGCCGCAGCTCTTGCTGCTGATATAAAGCCACGAATATCTTCAATGTTATCAATGTAGAGTAAAATAGCTTTGGTTTTAGCATCGCGACCTAAAAAGTCGAGTAGTTCATTAAAGTTTATATCAAGGCAATCGCCTACTGATACAAAATATGAAAAGCCAATTTCTTTGTTTTTAGCCCAATCTAAAATGGTTGAGCATACTGCTGCTGATTGCGATACAAATGCTATTTTACCTGGGCTTGCCACGGTATGTGAAAAGCTCGCATTTAACCCAATATGAGGGATCAGCAAGCCTAAACAGTTGGGTCCAAGCAAAGTAACTTGCTTGGCTTGAGCGCATGCTTCAAGCGCGCTTTTTTGCTCCCCAGACAGCCCATCGGCAATAACAATAGCGGTTTTACAGCCAAGCTCTCCAAGCTGCTCAATAATATCAATTAAGGTGTTTTTGTTAGTACAAATAACAGCAAGGTCGGGTACTTTTGGTAAGTCAGCAATAGAAGGGTAAGCAAGTACGCCATGTACTGCGCTATGGCTTGGAGTAACAGGCATTATCGGCCCTTTAAAGCCACCTTGAAGTAAGTTGCGCATAACCACAAAACCAGCCCGAGTTGATATGTTAGAGGCGCCAATAACGGCCACTGAGCTTGGGTTAAAAAATTGGGTTATACGCTTAAGGCTCATGGTTTTTCCTAGGCTGATTAAATTTTGCGTTATTTATAGTTTCAATGTACCCTGTTTACTGTGTTATTTCGAGCGTCTCGATGCTTATTATTGATATCAATCAAGGAGATTATTGTGAATAAAACCCCCGGTTTTTACATTGTTATAGCGGCTATTTGTTTAAGTATAGGCTTAATTAGCTTAGGGTTTATTTTAAAAAGTACCGCTTTGAGTGTGAAAGGAATGGAACGTACTGTGCAGGTTAAGGGATTGGCCGAGCGAGAAGTAATAGCCGATACGGTAATTTGGCCTCTGCAATTTAGTGATGCCGACAATAATCTTGAAAAATTAGTAAGCCGGGTTGAGAAAAAAAATGATGCGGTAACTGCTTTTTTAAAACTCCATGGTTTTGACAACGATGAAATAACAATAGGTAGCCAGTCAGTTATTGATAAGCAAGCACGTGAATACAGTAATGAAAATCAACAATTTAGATACATAGTGCGCTCAAATATTATTGTTTATTCTGCTGCGCCAGATAAAGTGCAAAACGCGCTGAGTAAAGTAAGCCAGCTTGCTAAACAAGATATCGCAATAGTGCAAGATAGCTACGAAACAAAAGTTGAATACATCTTTACTGGCCTCAATGATGTAAAGCCTGCGATGGTGCAAGAAGCAACTGAAAAAGCGCGTGAAGTCGCTAATAAATTTGCTAAAGACTCTAATTCAAAATTAGGCAAAATAAAAACAGCTCGCCAAGGGCAATTTAGTATCAGTAATCGAGATTCAAACACACCGCAAATAAAAAATATAAGAGTGGTAACCAGTGTTGAATATTACTTAAATGACTAGGGCCTGTTGACCTTTCAGAATTAAAATTTGTTCAATCTAGGTGCGATTTAATCGCGGCGTGAGGTTTGTAACCTAGCGGGCTAAGTAAAAACCGAGCTAAGCTTCCGCGTCCTGCTCACGCCCCTTACCTACATCCATGTAGGCAACAAAGAGTAAATTGCCCCTAGGCAGAACCCTTCGGCAGCGCATGTTTGGCATTTATTCCACGTTACCGCCTATTTATGGGAAATAACCACACTGCATAGGCTCTGCCTTGCCTAAATACCAAACATACTGCTGCAAATTTAACCTCGAAAGATAAATAGGCTCTAGGAAATAATATGTCAGAGTCTAAATATGGTCAGTTTGTACTGGCGCCCCGTTCGTATTTTTTCACTGCTATAGCGAGCGTAGTATTTGCGTTTATAGGCTTTAGTTATAATGCATGGCGGGTGGAGGCAAGTGAAGATAACAACAATACACGCATTGTTAGCTTTCAAATTTTACAAGAACTAGCCGAGCTTGAGCTTATTGTATTTGCAGCACATTACGATAATAACAAAATAGATGGCAGCCCCAGAAAAGGCTGGGTTAAAGTTAACTTAATTCATGACTTAAGCTACTTAGCCGTTGATAAAGTACATTTAAAAACAAAAGACTTACAAAAGGTCTGGCAAACAAATTGGCCAAATATGGTTGATCACCAAAGTGCTGCGCAATCTATTACACATGCCATAGACAGTGTGCGTACAGAAGTTGTGAGTGAATTAAAGCGCCTTGATTAAGTGAGCAACTTGCGCCGTTGAGCGTTGCAAGTAAGCGGCGCTCAGTAAAATTGTGGTCTCGTTAACTTTTTGCCCTTTTATTACGTTGGTAAGCTGCTGTTTAGCGTTAGGATTTTGTTTTTGCTCTATTTCCATTAATGCTAACAAAGCTGAAAATTCATGCTTTACCGGTGTGCTAGGTTTATTTGCATAGGCTATGTAGCAGGCAACCGGTGTTAAGCCATGAGAGTTGGGCTGCGCCAGCGCTTTAGCTAACTCATCATTTGATTCAAACAACATCAAAGAGCGCACATAGTTAAATGGCAGCTTTGTAGCATCGGCATGCTTAAACACATTGTGCAGTACGTTATTTCCTTGTGTATCTTGTACTAAAAAGCCTTTATTTACTCTCAGCGCTGGGGTAAAAAAAACTCAATGCGTCAATATTAGTGAGTTGATTAATAAATGGAGAAGGTGCTGTATTAGTACTTAGTATACGGGTTGCTATGTTTTGCATAAAGTCATACTTAACACTCAACCGTTGGGCACTGTCATATAAATGGTTAAGCTGCAAAGTTTGCTGAGCAGGGCTTAACTGCTTAAAGTCGTTATCGAGCTCATTTAACTGCTGCTTTGAAATACGCGCATTAAGTAGTTGTATGCTTAAATCCATTATTATTTCCAAAAATCTTTTTTACTACTATAAAACAAAAAAGGCCGCAAATGCGACCTTTCATATTTAAAGCAATTGTTTAAATTGGTTTTAAGCCTTTTTGCTTGCTACCCATTCATTTACAAAATTTTCTAGTACATTTAGTGGTACAGGACCATTTTTAAGTACTACGTCGTGGAACTGGCGAATATCAAATTTATCACCCAGTTGCTTTTTAGCGTCTTCACGAAGTTCTAGAATCTTAAGCATACCCACTTTATAAGCCGTTGCTTGTGAAGGCATTACAATGTGACGCTCAACCATTTTAACACCGTCAGATGTTGCATTAGGCGTGTTATTTACGTAGTAATCAATACCTTCTTGGCGAGTCCACTTCATTGCGTGAATACCCGTATCAACTACTAGACGACATGCGCGCCATAATTCCATTGAAAGACGACCAAAATCTGAGTAAGGGTCTGAGTACATGCCCATTTCTTTAGGAATGAACTCTGAGTATAAACCCCAGCCTTCAATATACGCTGTGTAGCCACCAAACTTACGGAATTTAGGAACACCTTCTAACTCTTGCGAAATAGCTATTTGCATGTGGTGTCCTGGAATACCTTCATGGTAAGCCAGTGCTTCCATTTGATACGTTGGCATTGCTTCCATGTCGTAAAGGTTTGCGTAGTAAACACCTGGGCGTGAACCATCCGGAGCTGGCTGTTGGTAAAATGCTTTACCTGCCGCTTTTTCACGGAATGCTTCAACTGCTTTTACTTTTAAATCAGCTTTTGGCTTAACAATGAATAGCTCATCTAAACGCGTTTTCATTGTATCAATAAGCCCAGTGGCTTCATCAAGATAGCGTTGTTTACCTTGTGCATCATTAGGGTAGTAAAATTGCTTGTCAGTTTTCATAAACTGCATAAACGCTTTTAAGTCGCCTTTAAAGCCCACTTTGTCTTTAATTTCACGCATTTCATCATGAATACGTGTCACTTCAGATAGACCAATTGCATGAATTTCTTTAGCCGTTAAATCTGTTGTAGTTGTGCGCTTAAGTGCGTTGTTATAAAACGCTTCGCCGTCAGGTAGTTTCCATGCGCCATCGCGATCATCAGCACGTTTCTCAAGCTGCGCTAGGTAATTAATTAGCTTAGAGTAAGATGGTTTAACAGCCGATTTTAATGCATCCGATGCATCGCTGATTAACGAGTCTTTTTCGTCTTGGCTAATCTCAAGCGCTGTTACTTTACGTTTAAAGTCAGCAAGCAATGTAGAATCATCGCCTTTTTCAAACGGTGCACCGTGAATAATGTTTTTGCTTGAATCAATAACATGTGGGAACACAAATTTAGGGGCAATGATGCCTTTTTCTGCACGTACAGTTAAATCAATAATAAGCTGATCAATAACACCAGTTACACCATTTAAACGTGAAATGTAGTCTTTAGCTTCTTTTACATTACTAATTGAGTGCTGATTAATTAAAAATGCAGGGATCATAGAATGTGTACCAAACATTTGGTTCACAGGGTAGTTATGGTAACGCCATTTAAAGTCAGCAATTGAGCTTTCAAGATCTTGTTTTTTTAAGTCGTAGCTAACTTTTGTCGCATCATCTAATAAATCACGGCTAATTGCTTTTAGTGCAACGAGGTCAGCTTTTGTTTGCGCTAAATCTTTAAGCTGTCTTTCTTCGCTGCCATCGTCCCACTTATCGTAATCTTGCTTAATACCCATGTATGTTTGATATACAGGACTGCTCATTACATCGCGGTTAAATGTATCTTCAAAAAACGCATTGGCTTTGTCTATTTCACTTTGTTGTGATTGAACTGCTGTTTGTGCAATAGGAGCTGAAGTCGCTTGTTGTGTTGTTTGCTGGCAACCAGCAAGTAGTGCAACGCTTACTGCGGCCGCAATAAAGGTAAGTTTACGCATTGTTTTCCCTTTTGTTGTTAGAAACCCATTAGGGTGTTTTATATTTATTTTTTGTGTAGCGCTGGGCGCTACACAAATAATTCTAGCAGGTCATTCAAAAAGCGATGACCTTTTAAGCTTACCTGCCAATGACTGCCTGTTTGAGTCAATAAACCTTTATTAATTGCTTGGTTTAATGCACTTTGCTGACTTTGCAGTGGCAGTGTTGTTAATTTATTAAAATCATTAATTGGGCAAGGCTCAACAAGGCGAAAGCGATTCATAAAAAATTCAAACGCTAAATCGTCTTGCTCTACATGCCAGCTTTTGTACATATACGGTTTAATTAAATCCATATAGCCGCGTGGGTGTTTAACCTTTTCGGTACGCGTAATAAGCCCTGTATTTGCATCAGTAACCTTACCATGCGCGCCGCAGCCAATACCGAGATAATCGCCAAAACGCCAATAATTCAAGTTATGTTGGCACTGATAGCCTGGTTTTGCATAGCCTGATATTTCGTATTGTATGTAACCTGCTTGAGCTAGTAACTCGACCCCTTGTTCTTGAATGTCCCACAGTGTTTCGTCTTGTGGCAAGGTGGGAGGTTTTGATGCAAACTGAGTATTAGGTTCAATAGTTAGTTGATACCAAGATATATGCGGAGGATCTAGCGCTATTATTTGCTTTAAATCACTCAGTGCATCGTCAAGTGTTTGCCCCGGTAAGCCGTGCATTAAATCAAGGTTAAAGCTGTTTAAACCGGCTTCTTTAGCTTGCTGCGCAGCATAATTAGCCTCGTCGCAGCCATGAATCCGACCAAGTGCTTTTAACTTGTCGTTTTGCATGCTTTGCACGCCAATAGAAATACGGTTAATACCTGCTTTTACGTAATCTTTAAAACGACCTGTTTCTACTGTGCCAGGGTTGGCTTCAAGGGTAATTTCGCAGTTGTCTTCAAGTCCAATTAGGCTATCGACTTCTTTTAGTAAGCGGGTGTAAGCTGTACCAGTTAATAAGCTTGGAGTGCCGCCACCAATAAAAATGCTGTGAATTTTACGCCCTTGCACTAAGTGCAAATCAGCTTTTAAATCATCAATTAAATGCTGAACATATTCAGCTTCAGGTATTTCACCTTTTTGTCCGTGGCTATTAAAATCGCAGTACGGGCATTTTTGCACGCACCAAGGCACGTGCACATATAAGCTCAGTGGTGGAAGGTTCACAGGCCGCCTTTTTGCTTTAGCTCTAGCAATAATTTTTGTAGCGCTTGTCCGCGATGACTCACTGCATTTTTTTGCTCTTTTGTAAGCTCAGCACTCGTACAATTTTTCTCTGCTACAAAAAACACCGGATCGTAACCAAAGCCACCGTTGCCATTTTGAGTGAGCGTAATTTCGCCTTCCCAGCTTGCACTGCAAATAAGTGGAGTAGGGTCATCTGCGTGGCGCATTAATACCAGTACACACCAAAAACGTGCACTACGGATAGGGTTATTACCCAAATCAACGAGTAACTTATCAATGTTATCTTGATCGCTGGCACCTAGGCCTGCAAAGCGGGCTGAGTAAACACCGGGTGCGCCATTTAAGCCATCAACTTCTAAACCAGAGTCATCGGCAATAGCTGCCATGCCAGTAATTTTAGCGGCATGGCGTGCTTTAATAATGGCATTTTCAACAAAGGTAGTGCCGGTTTCGGCAACTTCACTTACATTAAAATCGCTCTGTGGAACTACATTAATATTCAGAGAGCTTAGCATGTTAGCTAGCTCTTTTACTTTGCCAGGGTTACCTGTAGCAAGTACTAAAGTTTTGGTCATGTTATTAATCTACGTAAAATTTTTGCTGAAACTGTAATTTTTGAAATTGATTACTTTGTTGTATTTCAATCTCAAAGCGTAAAATCTCTTCGTTGGTGTAATCAACTTGGGCAAGGTAATAAATTGACTCACCTTCTTTTACTTCTTTAAAAGTAAGCGTTTGCTTGTTGCCAAGTAGGTTTTTAGCTGTGCCTGTAAGCTTTGCCGTTTGGGCTGTGTTTTCGGCATCATTTTTTAAAACAGAAATATTCACAATGCCTTTGTATCCGCTTCGCTCAAGGCCATACGCTTTCGCTATTTTTGGCTGAATAAAAGTAGAAGGAAAAGCGATGTAATGCACTTGCCAAGGGCCAAGCTCTTTGTATTGTGCGCCTTGCATTTCTTCGCTTTGCGCGTTAAATGCAAATGCTAAACAAGCAATAAAACAAAACTTAATTAAACGGTTCATTATGTATTCCTCAAAACATATAAAAAAGAGGCCTTTGGGCCTCTTTTACTCAAAAATTAAGTGCTTAGACTAAAAAGTCCATAAGCAACATTTGCAAAAACTGAATACCAATAATAAGCACTAAAACTGATAAATCTAAGCCACCCATTGATGGTAATATTTTACGAATTGGTTTTAGCATTGGCTCAGTAAGCTGATGGAAAACCGCTTCTATAGGGTTATAACCTTGGCTAACCCAACTTAAAATAGCGCGAATAATAAGTACCCAAAAAACTAAGTTAAGGCCTTCTTTTAGTACCGTTATAAGTGCTTGAATAAGTACAGGCTGTATTGCCCACGCATTATATATAACAAGCATTAAAGTACTAATTTTGGCTACAGCCACTATAAATGCCAGCAACAAAGATGCTAAATCAAGTCCGCCAAACCCCGGAATGATTTTACGCAGTGGTTTTACCGCAAACGACGTGGCTTTAACCACAAACTGGCTCATTGGATTATAAAAGTCGGCTTTTGCCCACTGCAGCCAAAAGCGCAGTAATACCACCATTAAAAACAAATCAAACAGGGTACTGATCAAAAATTGCATGGCATTCATAGTGTAACCTTCAATAAAAAAGTGGTTTTAAAGTTCTTTTTCCATTTGCATCGCACGCGCAATACACGCATCCATTGCATCGCCAACGGTTTTAGTTAAGCCTTCATCTTTTAAGTGCTCAACAGCTGCGTGAGTCGTACCGCCTTTAGATGTTACGTTTGAACGTAGTTGCGAAATAGTAATATCAGGTTGGCTAAGTGCCATTTCGGCGGCGCCAAGGGCTGTTTGTTGTACCAGGCGACGAGCGTCTTCATCATTAAAGCCCAGCGCTTTGGCTTTTTCTTCTATGGCTTCCATAAATAAGAAAAAGTAAGCAGGCGAAGAGCCAGTCACAGCAATAATGTCGTTAATTTGAGATTCTTTTTCAACCCATACAACAATGCCAGTGCATTCAAAAACTTGTTGTACAAACTCGTGTTCGCTTTGTGTTTCGCCCGCGCCATATAAACCTGATACACCACGGCCTAATAAAGACGGTGTGTTTGGCATACAGCGTACCATTTTAACGTCTTGACCTAGCATTTCGCGAAGGCGTTTTACAGTTAAGCCCGCAGCAACAGAAATGAATAGTTTGTCGCTAAAATCTACGCCCGAATCTTGAAACGATTTACATAAATCGCCCATCATTTGTGGTTTAACAGACAAAACAATTACATCAGCATCGCGCAGGGCTTCGTTATTGTCACTGGTGGTTTGCACCTTGAAATCGGCTGCTACCTTTGCAAGCTTTTCTTGGTTGCGGTTAGTCGCAATAATGTTACTTGCGTTAAAACCGTTTTTTACCATGCCACCAATAATGGCGTAGCTCATATTACCTGTGCCTATAAATGCGATTTTTTTATCTGACATAAATCTGTTATCACCTTTTAAGTTCGTGTTCCAAAAATGTCTGTGCCGACTCTTACCATGGTTGAACCTGCACTAATGGCAGCTTCAACATCACCGCTCATACCCATCGACAAAGTATCTACTTGAGGATATTGGGTCTTTAGTTTATCAAAGCAAGTTTGTAATTGCTCAAAAGATTGAATTTGCGTATCCAGATCGTCACTTTTAGCCGGAATTGCCATTAAACCGCGAAGTGTTAAGTGCTTACATTGGTTAATAAAATCGGCAAGTTCAGAAATTTGCCCAACACTACAACCCGATTTGGCTTCTTCTTCGCTTATATTTACTTGAATAAGTATATTAAGAGGCGATTTATCGTTTGGGCGCTGGGAATCTAATCGTTTGGCTATTTTTATACGATCAACACTTTGCACCCAATCAAAGTTGGCAGCCACTAAAGCACTTTTATTTGATTGAATAGGTCCAATGAAATGCCAAATGATATCGCTATATGACTGTAGTTGAGCTATTTTATCTATAGCCTCTTGAACATAAGATTCACCAAATTCGCGCTGGCCATGCTCATAAGCTGCAATAACATCTTCGCTTGGTTTAGTTTTAGACACTGCCAGTAAAGTGACTTCGTTAGTGTTTCGCTGTGCGTTTTTTGCCGCGTCTGCAATTCTAGCGTAGGCGGATGTGAGTCGTTCTGCTATTGTAACCATATATTTATCAGTTAGTTGTGGAGTCATAAATGGATATTACCGAATTATTAGCGTTTAGTGTGCAACACAAAGCATCCGATTTACATTTATCGTCGGGTGTTTCACCTATGATACGCGTAGACGGTGATGTTCGCCGCATTAACATACCAGCCCTTGCAGACAAAGACGTAAACAGTCTGGTTTACGATATTATGAACGATAATCAACGCAAGGACTACGAACAAAACCTCGAAGTGGATTTTTCGTTTGAAGTGCCTAATTTAGCACGTTTTCGTGTGAATGCGTTTAACTCTAATCGCGGGCCTGCTGCGGTATTTCGTACCATACCAAGTGAAGTGTTAACGCTTGATGATTTAGGTGCGCCAGATATTTTTAAAACAATCTCTGATACCCCACGTGGACTCGTGTTAGTAACAGGGCCAACGGGTTCAGGTAAATCAACAACACTTGCCGCTATGGTCGATTATATAAATCAAAATAAACATCACCATATTCTAACAATAGAAGATCCAATCGAGTTTGTTCACGATAATAAATTAAGTTTAATTAACCAACGTGAAGTTCACCGCGATACACATAGCTTTTCAAACGCGCTACGTAGTGCATTGCGTGAAGACCCTGATGTAATACTGGTGGGTGAGTTACGTGATTTAGAAACAATTCGTCTTGCAATGACTGCTGCCGAAACGGGTCACTTAGTGTTTGGCACGCTACATACAACATCTGCACCAAAAACCATTGACCGTATTATTGATGTATTCCCAGGTGAAGAAAAAGCCATGGTGCGTTCAATGTTATCTGAATCTTTACGTGCGGTAATTTCACAAACGCTGCTTAAAAAAATTGGTGGTGGGCGAGTTGCAGCACACGAAATTATGATTGCAGTTCCTGCTATTCGTAACTTAATTCGTGAAGATAAAATTGCACAAATGTATTCGTCTATTCAAACCGGTGCGTCTGTGGGCATGCAAACAATGGATCAGTGTTTAACTAATTTAGTTAATCACGGTATTGTTACAAATACGGCAGCGAAAGAAAAAGCGCAAGACAAAACACAATTTGGTGGGTAAGAAATTATTATGGCTTTATCTTTAAACGACTTTTTACTCATAATGATTGAGAAAAAGGGTTCTGACCTATTTGTATCGAGTCAATTACCCGTGAGTGCAAAAATAAACGGTGAACTAACAGCTCTCAGTGACGATAGACTGACTGATGAGCAATCACTTGAGTTAGTAGAATCTGCAATGAGCGAAAAGCAAAAAGCAGAGTTTCATACAACGAAAGAATGTAACTTTGCGATTGCTACCGACGAAGGGCGTTTTCGTATTTCTGCTTTTTGGCAGCGCGATAGAGCGGGTATGGTTATTCGCCGTATTGTGACGCAAATTCCTGATGTAAGTGATTTAGGTCTGCCATCTACGCTGACAGATGTAATTATGTCTAAACGCGGTCTTGTCTTGTTTGTAGGTGGTACAGGTACGGGTAAGTCGACCTCACTAGCTGCACTTATTGGTTATCGAAACCGTAACCAACGAGGTCATATACTGACCATTGAAGATCCGATTGAGTTTGTTCATGAGCATCGTAAAAGTATTATTACTCAGCGCGAAGTAGGGCTTGATACAGAAAGCTTTGAGTCGGCACTTAAAAGCTCATTACGCCAAGCTCCAGATGTTATTTTGATTGGTGAAATTCGCTCGCAAGAAACCATGGAATACGCCCTAAGCTTTGCTGAAACCGGTCACCTGTGTGTTGCAACACTACATGCTAATAATGCGAACCAAGCGATTGACCGTATTATGCATTTAGTACCAAAAGAAAAACACGATAAGCTTAAGTACGACTTAGCACTTAACTTACGTGCCATTGTTGCTCAGCAACTAGTGCCGACTGCTGATGGTGAAAGCCGTGTTGCAGCTATTGAAATATTGCTTAACTCACCAATGGTCGCTGAACTGATTAAAAATGGTGATATTGGCGGAATTAAAGAGGCAATGGCTAAGTCAAAAGAGATGGGCATGCAAACCTTTGACCAAGCGCTATTTGAGTTGTACAGGCAGCAGCGAATTAATTACGCTGATGCACTGCATCATGCTGATTCGCCGAATGATTTACGCTTAATGATTAAACTGCGCAATAACGAACAGCAAGGTGCGGGCTTTTTACAAGGCGTTACTATTGATGGCCTTGATGATAAAAATAGCGATCAATAAACTAAAGATTTATTATATAAATACTTAATAAATAAAAAGCGCCAATTGGCGCTTTTTTTGTATATAACGAGTTGTTTATATAGCCCGCTTATTCACCGTAACTAGATTCAAAAAAACTTTCTAAAATAATAACCGCAGACATATTATCTACGTTACCTTTGCCTAAGTTTTTATAGCCACCACTTTCAAAAAGTCGCGCTTTAGCATCCGCGGTCGTTAAACGCTCATCTTGTGTTTGCACAGGAATGCCATAATGATTATGCAATCTGTTGGCAAACTTTTTTGCTTTAAAGGTAACCTCTTGTGACGTTCCATCCATATTTAGTGGTAAGCCAACAATCATTAAGTCAGGCTGCCACTCGGCTACTTGTACAGCAATATGGTCCCAATTAGGAATACCATCTTGTGCTTTTACAGCCTTAAGGCTAGAGGCGCTGCCTGTTAGCTCTTGCCCAATAGCAATACCAATACTTTTGGTGCCAAAGTCAAAGCCCATTACAGTGCGTTCGCCTTGCGGCTTAAGCGATTTTTTTGTCATGTGTATCTTGTTTAAGTTTGCTAAGGGTTAGTTACTATTATGCGTGACCAGCTTCAGGGCTGAGTTGGCTAATATCAAAGCCCAACATTGAAACTGCTTTTTCCCACCGTTTTTCAACGGGGGTATTAAAAATGATCTTTGGATCTGCTTCTATGATCAACCAGCTGTTATCAAGTAACTCTTGTTCGAGTTGTCCTTGCTCCCACCCTGAATAACCCAGTGTAATAATAAATTGCTCAGGTGCTTGTGCTGTGGTTAAGCTTGCTAAAACGTCTTTTGAGGTAGTGATCATAATATCGCTACTGAGCTTTTGACTTGCTGAATAACCCGGTTGAGGAGAGTGCAGTACAAAACCACGGTCAGTTTTAACGGGTCCGCCTGCAAATACACTTATTTTTGCTGCGTTTTGAGTTTTGTCGTTATCAATTTCTATTTTATCTAAAAGTTCGCCAACAGTAACATCAATAGGTTGGTTTATTACCAAGCCCATAGCCCCATCTTCATTGTGCTCACAAATATAGGTAACAGCACGTTTAAAAAAAGGGTCTTGCATCGACGGCATCGCGATTAAAAAATGATTTTCTAATGATTGCATAGACTTCACCCTTTTTAGTTAATGAACTTTGAGTATGGCACATACCTTTGTTTTTAAAACTAAAAAAGCACTCTCATACGGTTTAAAGATTAATAGTTAACAACTATATTAAAATTCATGACACGAAAGTGCTTTTAATAACGACAGATAGATGCTTATTTATCTAACTTTCTTTCAATTGCATCAAACAAAATACCTGTAATAGAGATATCATAAGCAGCTTCAATTTCGCGCACGCACGTTGGTGCAGTTACGTTAATTTCAGTTAATTTATCGCCAATAATATCTAAACCTACAAATATTAAGCCTTTTTCTTTAAGCGTTGGCGCAACTGCTTGCGCAATTTTTAAATCAGATTCACTAAGTGGGCGCGCTTCGCCTCGACCGCCAACAGCTAAATTACCGCGTGTCTCACCATTTTGTGGAATACGCGCTAAACAATACGGAATAACCTCGCCATCAATAACCAATACGCGCTTGTCGCCTTGTTTGATCTCTGGAATGTAATTTTGCACCATAGCAAAGCGGCTGCCGTGCTCGGTTAGCGTTTCACAAATTACACCAATGTTGGCATCGTCTTCTCTAAGGCGGAAGATAGATGCGCCGCCCATGCCATCAAGGGGTTTTAAAATAATGTCTTTATGCTCGGCTAAAAACTCACGAATTTGTTTTTGACTGCGTGTAACCAGGGTATCTGGTGTATGTTCGCTAAACCATGCTGTAAATAGCTTTTCGTTAGCATCGCGAAGGCTTTGTGGCTTGTTAATTATTAACGTACCTTCTTGTTCTGCACGTTCTAAAATATAAGTCGCGTAAATGTATTCAGTATCAAAAGGAGGATCTTTACGCATTAAAATCACATCAAGATCGGCAAGCGCTATAGTGGCTTTTTCTTCAAGCTCGTACCATTTTTCTGCATTATTAAACACTTGCGCTTTAGACGCTGTAGCGTACGACTTACCTTTACGAAGAGATAAATCATCCATCTCCATATAATAAATTTCGTAGCCGCGTTCTTGCGCTTGCATCATCATTGCAAAACCGGTGTCTTTTTTGATGTTAAATCCACTAATAGGATCTGAAATAATACCTAACTTAATTGCCATGCGCTGTGCCTTACTATAAATGTTACTGTTTATATGAGGGTGCTTTTAGTTATTTCAATTAGCTAAATCGCCAAATTGAAGTTGTAATGCACTTAAGACCGTTAAAGCGGCTGTTTCCGTTCGTAAAACGCGCGGGCCTAAGCGAATATCTACAAATTCTAGTTGTTTAGTTAGTGCCATTTCATCGTCGGTAAAGCCGCCTTCTGGGCCGACTAAAAAGCGTACGCCATCTTTAGGTACCGTAATGGTTTTAATGCTGTGCTCAGCACGAGGATGGAGAGTGAGCTTAATTGCATTGGTTTGTTGTGCAAGCCATTTTTTTAAATCGACAGGAGGATGAATAATTGGCACAAAATTACGCCCAGATTGCTCTGCCGCTGCAATTGCAATTTTTTGCCATTGTTGGTGTTTTTTCTCAAGGCGATCGCCCATTAGTTTCACGCCACAGCGCTGACTAAAAAGTGGGGTGATTTCGGTAATGCCCAGTTCAACTGACTTTTGAATTGTAAAGTCCATTTTATCACCACGGGATACACACTGGCCTAAATGAATTTTAAGCGGAGATTCTACATCGTGGGGATTAAGCTCTAATGGCATTACGACGACTGTTTTTTTTGTTACTTCAATTATTTCACTAAGGTATTCGCCGCCTTCGCCATTAAAAATAGATACATGATCGCCTACTTTCATGCGCAGCACTCTGCCAATATGCCCTGCAGCATCCTCATCTAAGGTTACAGGGGTGTTTAGGGCAATACTCGATGTTTGATAAATATGAGGAACTCGCATAGTGCGTCACTTACTACTTAGCATAAAAATATATACTGCTATGGTAAGTAAGCTGGGAGCTGTGCGCAATTATTTATTTTTATTAAGTTGCTCGGCGAGATCTATTAAATCTTGTGGTGTGTGTGCTATATCATGGTGATTTTGCGAAGGTTCGGTTAATGTTTCGTCAGTAACCCGGCTTAGTGTATAGCCTGTATCATCAAGGTTTATTAAAAAGCGTTTTTCATGTAAGGAGTTATAAATAAAGCGTTGTTTATCACTTGCGAGTAAGTAATCGGTATTATTAAAAAGTACTCCGTGTAAATCGTGATGCTCTTTTAGATAGTTAATTAATTCAGAAACGCTGATTTCGTTCTCAAGATCGCAATAACTATAGTCTTTAATAAGCTCGTCAAACATCATTTTTACTAACTGACGGGTATTATTGCCTGCTGCAATAAGCGTACTCGCTTTGGTTTTGCCATTATTAACATAGAATTCGGCAAATGCACGGCTAAATTCGTTGTCTATGTCAATTAACAAATAGTTAGTAGCTTCAAGTGGCATAGAGCTCGGGCCTTGTTACATTTAAGTAATTACCATTATTACTGAAATGCAGACGTTTTAATTGCTGTATTTTTAGTAAAAAGGTCTAAAGAGAAAACATGCTAATAAGTAAATAACCTATAGCACAAAAAACAGCAAACTCTATACATGCTACGCCAATATTATCTTGATGGTCTATTTCAAGAGCTGTATCAATATTTGGTAAAGAGATAACTTTTATAACATACGTTAAGCTGTAGAGTAGTATCCACATTACACCGCAATGCATAACGAGTGTAAATATGTTTTCTACCATTTTACCGTTTTGAAATGCTGCGCTAGATAAACCAGCGTACACAGATAATGCTAAACCGATTGATTTTCCAGCATATCTTATACCTATAGAGGTGTTTTCTAAGTTGAAGTTACTTTGTAGCGAAGCGCCTTGGTTTGCTTTGGCAAAACGATATTCTCGTATTTTACTATCCAGTGCAAACATTCCCTGAAGTGTAAAAAAGCTAACGCAAGCAATAAGTAAGTTACTAAACCCTTGGGTATGTGTCCACGTGTATAAACCTAGTGCAATAATACAGTTGGCGATTAACATGCCCGAATCCACCAGTGCAGCACATACATTTTGCTTTAATATTGCAGCTTCTTCATTAAACCTGTGCAATATCCATTTACGATGAATTAAGTGACCTACCTTAATAAATGTAAATAATAAAATAATAATGACCAAAACTTTTAATGGATTGGATTGCGCGGTGCTTATGCTTATTTCATCAAATAAGAAGGCCATAGTGGCTATGACAACTGATATTTCAGATGCGAAGCTAATACCCATGGCAAAGTTATCGTGCTGCGCAAGTTCATCTTTAAGCGCTTGTTTTGCTTTGATTTGAGTGACAACTCGTAAACTAAAAATAGTTATACAAATAACCGCAAAACTAATAGCAATCGCAATAAAACTAGTGTTAGATAAAGACAAATATGACATGGTGATCCTAATTAAGTGAACCTTTCTAGGTTTTAGTCATTCTAGTACGGTTATTGATGATATAAAAGAGAGGATTGATGAGTAACGTAAAGCAACTTCCTATTCAATTACAAAAACTTGGCTTAGAGCGCTTCGAACAATTATATTCACAGCAAAGTAATGAAAGCGAAGTTATACGATTACTCGCCTTGAGCGACTTTGCCTGGCGCTGTTTAGAATCACAACCAACGTTAAAAGACTGGCTGCTGTGCAAAGATGAAATTCAAAACAGGCATGTTACCTCTCCCTTTGATAGCATTGAACTTAGTGATATTGACGATGCTAAGTGTAATCAAATCTTACGAAAGTACCGCGAAAAATACTGGCTTAAAGTCGCCTTTTTAGATTTATGTTGTAATAACCCTATTGCCGATAGCATTAATTACATAAGCCAACTGGCTGATATGCTGATTGATAGCGCTAACCAATGGGCGCATGCGCAGGTGGCAAAAGTAAATGGTGAGCCGCTTGATGAGCAAAGCCAAGCATTGCCATTAATGGTTTTAGGGATGGGGAAGCTCGGCGGGCAAGAGCTAAATTACTCCTCTGATATTGATCTCATTTTTGCGTATCCGCGCAGTACAAAAACCCAAGGTGGTCGCAGAAGCCTTGAGGCCCAAGTATTTTATACCAAAGTTGCACAAAAGCTCATTGCATCACTTAACCAAGCCACCGGTGACGGGCAGGTATTTAGAGTTGATATGCGCCTACGCCCGTTTGGCGAAAGTGGCCCTTTGGTCATGAGCTTTAATGCTATTGAAGATTACTATCAGGAGCAAGGGCGCGACTGGGAACGCTACGCAATGTTAAAAGGGCGCCTAATTGGCACCCCTAATAAATATTGGGATGAATTTATTAAGCTTTTAAAGCCGTTTGTTTATCGCCGATATATTGATTTTTCGGTAATTGAATCTTTGCGTAAAATGAAGTTAATGATCGCACAAGAGGTTCGCCGTAAACGCTTAACTAATAATATAAAATTAGGCGCTGGTGGTATTCGTGAAGTTGAATTTATAGTGCAAGCCCTGCAAATGGTACGAGGTGGCCGAGAGGCTAATTTACAAACTCAATCATTACTTAAAGCATTAAATGAGTTGGCACTTAGCCAAGTTATAGATGAGCAAGAAGCAAGCGATCTGAGGCGCAATTACCTTTATTTACGTAAAGTTGAGCAGTACCTTCAAATATTTGACGATCAGCAAACGCAAACACTCCCTGATGATGAATTGAATCAGCAGCGCTTAAATTTATTATTAGAACAAGCTGATTTTTCTGCCACTTTAAACACTATAGAAAAGGTGATGAAACAAGTTAACGGTGAGTTTGCACTTGTGATTGGCGAGGAAACCGTGCCACTTGATACCTGTGAAGGCGCATTTATTAGTGCTTGGGATCATGGTGATGTGAGCTTTTTAAAAGAGGCCAGAGATGAATGGCAAGCACCCCTTAACGATTTTAAATTAAGGCTGTCTAAGGTAAATATAGGTAACCGAGGGCGTGACACTCTTGATAAGTTAATGCCTGTTTTACTAAATCAATTAAATGACTTTAATGCCGGTGCAGCAGCTTTCACAATGGTTTGCCAAATTTTTAATAAGATAATTTCGCGTACTGCCTATTTAGAATTGCTTTACGAAAACCAAGGTGCATTAAAGCAACTTGTTTTACTGTGTTGTCATAGCAAATGGATAGGGGAGCATATTTCTCGCTACCCTATATTGCTTGATGAGCTAATAGATCCGGCGGTTCTTTATAAACCGACACCATTAACGGCTTATAAAGATGAAATAAGACAGTATTTTTTACGAATAGAGCATGACGATTTAGAACTGCAAATGGAGTCGCTTAGGCAATTTAAGCAAACGCATCAATTACGAATTGCTGCCGCCGATGCAACCGGTGTTCTTGACGTAATGAAAGTAAGCGATCATTTAACCGTACTGGCAGAGGCGATTGTTGACCAAGCTGTTAATATTGCATGGCATAACACTGTTAAGCGCTTTGGTATGCCCCCAGGCACCGATGATGAAAATAAAGGTTTTGCTGTTATTGCATATGGTAAAACAGGTGGTTTAGAAGTCGGGTACGACTCAGATCTAGATTTGGTGTTTGTGCATAATCATGATGGCTCAAGCCTAACTAATGGTGTAAAACCGATAGATTCTCGTCAGTTTTATTTAAAGCTCGCTCAGCGCTTAATGCATTTATTTAATACCCGTACTGCATCGGGCATTTTATACGAGCTTGATACACGACTTCGCCCTGAAGGTGCATCGGGTTTACTGGCTATCAATTTAGAGAGCTTTAATCACTATCAGCAAACTCAAGCATGGACGTGGGAGCATCAAGCACTTGTTCGGGCTCGATTAATTTTAGGTCAAAACGATCTGATAGATCGTTTTTCACAAATTCGTAAAAATATACTTTGCCAGCAGCGCGATGATACCGTGCTAAAAGCTGATGTAATAAAAATGCGCGAAAAAATGCGCGACCATCTAGCGAAAGGAAATATTGATCAATTTGATTTAAAACAAGATGTTGGTGGCATGGCTGATATTGAGTTTATTACGCAATATTTAGTACTTAAACACGCAAACGAGTTTGAACAGCTTACAGTTTACTCAGATAACGTAAGAATATTAACGGATGCAGCAAATATAGGTTGTATTACTAAAGAGCAAAAACAGCAGTTGATAAAAGCGTATATTGATTATCGCTCGTGTTACCACGTGCAGAGCTTGGAGCAAAAAGGCAAGTTGATCCCACGAGAAACGTTTTTACAAGATATTACTAACGTAACTAATATTTGGAATAGTATTTTTGAATTGAATTGAATTGAATTGAATTGAATTGAAAAACCCAAGCGCTTGCTTGGGTTTTTGTACGTGTAAACCCTTAAACCTTTAGTTTTAAACAGTTTGTACGTACAAATTCTGATGGTAACTCGGTAATAACCGCGGCTCTTTGTTTATGGCAAAAGTAAGTATAAACCTCGTGCTCAAAGTCATCATTTATAGCGCGTCCAATTTGGTACAGTGCTGAAGTAAAGTTACTGTCTACTCTAAAATGATCTTTAACTACGTAATCTTTACTTAAGTACCAGTAGAGCTCAATTCCCTCGTTTTTAGCATATTGATTAAGTACATCTTTAAGGGTTGTGCCATTTTCAAAGCGCCTAGGTTCAACCTCTCCAGTCCAAGTGGTCGGCATTGGATCTACTGTTCGCGCACGTTCAGCCAATACTCTATCCAAGGTTTGTTCTGGTGTTTTAAGTTTTAAAACAAATTGATCTCGTTCTTTATTACTTTTTACTTGGTTACGAATGGAGGAGTAAAAGCGTGATAGTCCTTCGGCGGCTGCATTTTTAGATTTTTTAATATCAAATACAGAACCATCACCCACTAAAAAGTATACGGCGAGTGCTATTAGCACGGCTGCAAATGATAAATGTCTAATCCAAAACCACATGATTATTACCCACCTTATTTGTTCCTATTATTGTTATACCATTACTTTTTATAAAAAGAAGGGGTATTTTTATCAGGTCGAGTTTTAAAGCGACGGTGCAGCCACATGTATTGCTCTGGAGCTGCATTTATACATAGCTCTACGCGTTGATTAACCCGTGTTACATCAGCCTTGTCATCACCACTTGGGAAGTTTTCAAGCTCAGGTACTACCTCTAAATGGTACTTACCATTTTCGTCACGGCGCGAGATTAAACTCATAGTTTCGCAGTTTTTACTGCCAGCAAACATAAGAGTACCTGTTGTCGTTGCAGTGTCGGGAACTGCGTAAAATGGGACAAATTCACAGCGGTTACGGCCGTAATCTTGATCGGGTAAGTAATAGCATACTTTTTTATTTTTTAATGATTTAAGCAAACCTTTTACATCTTTTCGGCCAATTAAGTATTCGTTAGAACGAAGACGGCCATTAGTTGTAAAGTATTCCATTAGTGCGTTGTTGTGAGGGCGATAAAAGCCTAAGCCTTGGCATTTCAATCCCATCACACGACTAGCCATTTCAAGATGCAAGATATGGGGGACAAGTAATAAAATACCTTTACCAGATGCTTGTACACGCTCAAAGTGTTCTAGACCTTTGATTGAACCATATACACTTTCAACTCGCCACTGCGGCCACCACCAGGCCATACCAGTCTCAACCATAGCAATGCCGGTATTTTCCATATTTTTTAGTACAAGATCTTTTTGATCTGCTGCGCTCATATCAGGAAAACATAATTTAATGTTAACTTCTGCAATATGGCGACGGCGTTTCATAAATTTATGAACTAAGCGACCAAGCTGTTTTCCCATCGCCAACTGTAGTTTTTGTGGCAACCAAGAAATCAAATATAAAAATAAAACGCCAACCCACGTTAACCAGTATCGAGGGCCTAAAAAAGATGCTTTAAAAGGAGAAGAAGTGACCACAAAAATCTCTCTGAGAATAAAAACGATAGTTTAACGCTAAGCGCTGTGAAATACAAAAAGCCAGCTAAATGCTGGCTTTGAATAAATTTATATTATGTTTAGCTGTAAAAGTTAAGCTGATTTTAAACCTTGGTTTATAGCAACTAAATCTTCACTTGTTAGTGTACCCGCTGCTTGTTTTAAGCGAAGGGTAGATAACACATAACGGTAACGCACATCAGCAAGGTTACGTTTTGCATCGTATAAATTTTGCGTACTCACGAGTACGTCAACAATGGTACGAGTACCTACTTCAAAACCAGCTTCAGTTGCTTTAAGGGCACTTTGAGCTGAAACAACCGCTTGCTCTAGCGCTTTATAAGTCGCAATATCTGAAACAACTTGATTATAAGATGTAATTACTGTGCGAGTGACTGCGCGGTAATTTGTTTCATAATCTTGGCTCGCTGATACGTAAAACGCACGGGCTTGGTTTGTTGCAGCAACTGTTGCACCACCTGAATACAAAGGCACGCTAAAGTTAAGCCCAACAGAGCTTGAGTCTGAACGTGGTTGATCATCAAAATTAGCGCCATTTATTTGAGTGTCTGTAAGAGAGTCACCATAATTTGCACTTAGAGTTAGTTTTGGATAATGGCCTGCTTTTGCTAATTCAATTTGATCTTTTGCAATATCAACCGTTACTTTAGACACCTGCAGGTTGATATTTTTATCTTCAGCTACTTTAACAAAGTCGCTTGAGCGCTTAGTTGGTTTAGTTGTTGAGAAAGTATCTGTATTTAAAAAATCTAATTTTTCGTGGTATTTACCTGTAATCTCACGAAGCTGCTCGCGTGCTGTTTCTACAGCATTACCTGCAATAATTTCTTGAGCTACCGAGTTATCAAACTGAGCTTGCGCTTCGTGTACGTCTGTAATTGCTGTTAAGCCTACCGCATAACGTTGTTTTGTTTGCTCAAGCTGACGTTCAATTGCACGTTTTTCAGCTTCAACAAATTCAAGGTTATCGCTGGCACTTAATACGTTAAAATAACCCTCAGCAACGCGTACAATTAAGTTTTGTTTAGCTGCATCGTATAGGCCGCTTGCTTGAAGTGCTTGCTTGTCGGCAATATCTAACGTATTCCAGGCACCTAAATCAAATAATGTTTGGCTTAAACTTACACCACGAGAGAATTGGTCTGTGTCACTTTCAACTTTAACTTGGTTAGATAAGTCGCCAACGCTTTGGTACGACGTTGCATCGCTTTTTGTATAACCCATGGTTAAACCAATTTGAGGTAGTAGTGCACTCATCGCCAAATCGCTTTGGTAAGACTGTGCATCAGCTTGGGCTTTGGCTTTTAAAACAGTAGGATCGTTAGCTGTCGCTATTTCAAAAACTTGTAGTAAATCTTCAGCTTTCACT
The DNA here is from genome assembly GCF_000498015.1 of Pseudoalteromonas sp. TAE79. NCBI lineage: Bacteria > Pseudomonadati > Pseudomonadota > Gammaproteobacteria > Alteromonadales > Pseudoalteromonadaceae > Pseudoalteromonas > Pseudoalteromonas sp. TAE79. The sequence goes on along the minus strand of NZ_AUTL01000151.1, from coordinate 25,344 downwards.
GCTGTTGCACCTAGTGCGCATGATAAACTAACTAGCGCCGCAAGAATGTTCTTTTTCATGTGGGGTTCGGTCCTTAGACAATTTTTGTACTAAAAGCATGTTAACCTGTTTTACTGCATAACAAAAAAAATAATTAGTAAAACAGTATGTTCAAGTGTAACAGAATATATTAACGCATTTTAAAACTTTAGATAAGTAGGAAGTAAGTACATGGTTGATAAAAAGCTCGTTCAATTTACACATAAAGATGTGGATTTAAAGCCAATTAAAAACCTTTATAAAGGTTTTTTTCAGGTTGATTTATACCAGTTTGAACATGCTCTTTTCGCAGGTGGAAAATCTAAAGTAATTAGCCGCGAAATATTAGAACGTGGCGATGCCATTGCAGTACTGCCTTACGACCCAATATCAGATACTGTTCTTTTGATTGAGCAAATACGTATTGGCGCTATTAAAAGTAAGCATTCGCCGTGGCTACTAGAATGTATAGCCGGAATGACAGACGGCAGTACGGATTACGAATCTGTTGTAAAAAAAGAAGCGTATGAAGAAGCAGGGCTTGAATTAACCGAGCTTGAATTTATGCTCTCATACCTATCAAGCCCAGGTGGAACAACTGAGCGCTTACACTTATATTTAGCACGTGCTGATTTAAGCCAAGTAGAATCAGGTGTATATGGTCTTGAAACTGAAGGCGAGGATATAAAAACTCATATTTTATCGGTTGATGATGCGCTAATGCGCCTCAATAACGGTGAAATAGATAATGCGGCAACGGTTATTTGTATGCAGTGGCTTGCGCTAAATCGCGAAAAAATGGCAAGTAAATGGGCATAAACTCTTACTAATATTATGGCGGAACTTTGACAGCACAATTAGCAACAAATCGATATATTCAAAACCTCCCAAAGTATTTAACACTTTGTGAGCATAACTATGTGCGACTATTAAAGTTGTTACCGAGCGAGCGCAATATAGGAAGCATTCGTGAAGTAAAACTTGGCAACAGTGAATTTGCTACAAAAATTGATGGCAGCGCAAAATACACTATGGATATTTCAATTAAGCAGCTAACAGGAATGGTTAAAGGGATAGCGCCGCTGTATTTAACGGCTCGCTTGTATCATGATGCGAAAGTAGCTGAAATAATTCATCACGATTATCATCAACGCATAAAACCATCGTACGGATACCCCAATCCTAAAATGCATCAAAAAGATGAAAAGTATCAACTTAATGCTTTTTTATACGACTGGTTAGTGGCCTGTGTAGAGCACGGGCAAGCAACATTAAATTGGGATGTAAATAATGGCTTGGTTTGATGATACATATACATTTGATAAATCATCTTTGTGCATTGCGCATATTACCGACAGCCATTTATTTGCAGATAAAAATGGTGAATATTTTAATGCAAATACTGCAGCTCATTTTGAACAAGCTTTGGCACACATCGCTGAGCAGCCAGTAGATTGCGTAATTTTTGGTGGTGATTTAACACAAGACCATAGTTTCGAATCGTACTTATTATTTAGTGAACTTATAAATGCCAGTGACATCACTTGCCCTGTATTTTGGGTACCAGGTAATCATGATGAACTAGTAATGCTTAATCGCATAAGTGGCGGAAAAATAAATTCGGCTAAACATATTATTGCTAACGGGGTTGAGCTGCTTCTTATTAATTCTAAAGGGCCTACACCCGCAGGATGGGTTACTGGCGCGCATTTAGATGAAATAACTGATACTTTAGTCAACTCGAATAATAGTAAAGTTATCTTTTGCCATCATAATCCGCTGCCAATAAATGGCTATCTTGATAAGCACTTATTAGAAAATGGTCCACAGCTTTTAAATATTTTAGTTAATAGTAATAATGTATCTGCGCTTTTTCATGGTCATGTACACAACGATTATGAACAAAACTTTAGAGGCTTGCCTATATATGCAAGTCCTGCCAGTTCAGTCCAGTTTGTAAAATACACTCCAAAGTGGGAGCAAAAAAATGCAGGGCCTGCTTACAGAATGCTAAATATAAAGAGTAAAAAAGATAAAGTCGAAGTAAAAACGGAAGTGGTATGGCTAAGCGCGTAATTTATATTCATGGCTTTAATAGTTCACAAAAATCATATAAAGCTGTGCGCTTTGGTGAGCTTATGGCAAACTATGACGTTGATTATTGTGTACCGAACTTAAACCACGAGCCCCTACAAGCTATAATTGAGCTTGAACAATTACTAACGCCAGATACCGTTTTATTAGGTAGCTCGTTAGGTGGTTTTTTTGCCACGTATTTATCGCAGCGTTATCAAATTCCTGCAGTGGTCATTAATCCCGCGGTCGCACCTTATAATTTATTACAGTCGTTACTTGGGCCTAATTATAATCCGTATCAAGATTATCATTACGATTTAAATAACAGTCATATTGAGGCGCTGAAATTACTCGCTGTAGATAAATTAGCACATCCTGAGTTACTGTATTTATTACAGCAAACAGGCGATGAAGTGTTGAACTTTCAACACGCAGTAAAATATTATTCGCAATGCAAGCAATTGATAGAGTTTGGTGGCGATCATAGCTACGTTGAATTTGAACGCACCTTTGCAAGTATTGTAGATTTTCTTAAAATCACGTAAAACTAGTTAGCCTGAACTGAGGTTAGTTACTATATTAACGCTTTAGCGCATATAACAATAAAACTAGTAAACGTATTAGAGCCTTAGCGGATATAAAGACAAAAACTATGAGTGATCAAAATTATAACGCCGAAGCCATTGAAGTACTTAATGGATTAGATCCGGTAAAACGACGCCCAGGGATGTACACCGATACCGTACGCCCAAACCATTTAGGCCAAGAGGTTATCGATAACAGTGTCGATGAAGCTATGGCGGGTCATGCCACTCGTATCGACGTAATACTCCATGAAGATAACTCGCTCGAAGTGAGCGATGACGGACGTGGTATGCCTATTGATATTCACCCAGAGGAAGGTATCCCAGGGGTTGAACTAATCTTCACTAAGTTACACGCCGGTGGTAAGTTTTCTAATCAAAACTACCAATTTTCCGGTGGTTTACACGGTGTAGGTATTTCTGTAGTAAATGCGTTATCTACACGTGTAGAAGTAACGGTAAGGCGCGACGCTCAACAATTTAGAATGGCCTTTGAAAACGGCGACAAGGTAGAAGACTTGAGCGTAATTGGTACTGTTGGTAAGCGCAATACAGGTACCACCGTTCGTTTTTGGGCTGACGTTAGCTATTTTGATTCTCCAAACTACTCAATTACCAAGCTTAATCATTTATTAAAAGCCAAAGCGGTTTTATGCCCAGGACTGCGTATTAAGTTTGTTAATAAGCAAACGAAAGAAACCAAAGAATGGTTTTACGAAACTGGCTTAAAAGATTACCTAATTGAAGCCGTTAAAGGGTTTGAAACATTACCGCAAGACCCATTTGTAGGTGAATTTAAAAGCTCAATTGAAGGCGCTGATTGGGCTGTTGTATGGCTACCTGAAGGTGGCGAATCAATAGCGGAAAGCTACGTAAACTTAATTCCTACCGCGCAAGGTGGTACACATGTAAATGGTCTGCGCCAAGGCTTGCTTGAAGCAATGCGAGAGTTTTGTGAGTTTAGAAATTTACTACCTCGTGGCGTAAAGCTAACACCGGATGATATTTGGGAGCGTTGTAGTTACGTATTGTCGGTTAAAATGCAAGATCCACAATTTGCAGGGCAAACCAAAGAAAAACTTTCATCACGTTCATGTGCCGCATTTGTATCGGGTGTTGTAAAAGATTCGTTTAGTTTATGGCTAAATGAACATACCGATACCGCAGAATTATTAGCTGAGTTATGTATTTCAAACGCGCAAAGCCGTTTGCGTGCAGCTAAAAAGGTCGTACGTAAACGAGTTACTGCAGGGCCTGCATTACCAGGTAAATTGACCGATTGTAGTGCTGCCGATAATGACCGAACCGAGCTGTTTTTAGTGGAAGGTGATTCTGCTGGTGGTTCTGCTAAACAAGCGCGAGACCGTGAATTTCAGGCAATTATGCCGCTACGTGGTAAAATTTTAAATACTTGGGAAGTAGAGTCGGGGCAAATACTAGCATCACAAGAAGTACATGATATTTCAGTGGCACTGGGTATTGACCCAGAATCAACAGATATGTCGGGACTGCGTTACAATAAGATTTGTATACTGGCCGATGCTGACTCGGATGGATTACACATTGCAACACTGTTATGTGCACTGTTTGTTCGTCATTTTCCAGAGTTAGTAAAAACAGGGCATGTGTATGTTGCAATGCCGCCATTATTTAGAATAGATATTGGCAAAGAAGTTTATTATGCCCTAGATGAAGAAGAGAAAACCGCTATTTTAGCGCGCATAGAAGCCGAGAAAAAACGCGGAAAAGTAAACGTACAACGATTCAAAGGTCTGGGTGAAATGAATCCGTTACAGCTTCGTGAAACCACTATGGATCCTAATACACGACGCTTAGTGCAGCTTACGCTTGATGAAGAAGTAGAAACCATGGAAATGATGGATATGCTACTTGCTAAAAAACGATCGCCTGATCGTCGTCAATGGTTAGAAGATCATGGTAACAAGGCGCTCGTTTAATTGCTTGTGCCTAACACTAGGAGAGACGAATGAAAAAATTACTAGGAAGTTTGCTGTTACTTGGGCTGACTAGCGCTCCTGCAATGGCTAAAAATATACTTGATAAGCTCACCGTAGCACCTGGGTTTGAAATTAGTTTATTTGCAAATGATGTAGAAAATGCACGTCAAATAGCTGTTTCAAAAAAAGGTATTGTGTATGTTGGCTCTCGTAAAGCAGGCAACGTATATGCGCTTATTGATCACAATAGCGACGGCGTAGCAGATAAAAAAATTGTTGTGGCTAAAGGCTTAAACATGCCCTCTGGCATAGCAATTAAAGATGGCGATTTATATGTAGGCGAAGTGCATCGTATTATTCGCTTTAAAAATATTGATACCCAATTAAAAGATCCAAAGTTTGATGTGGTCTATAACAAACTACCGAGTGAGCGTCATCATGGTTGGAAATTTTTACGTTTTGCACCAACGGGAGAATTAATCATTCCGGTGGGTGTACCGTGTAATATTTGTGCTGAGGATGAACGTTTTGGTCGTATTTTTGCCCTTAATGTAGAAACAAAACAAATAAAAACAATAGCTAAAGGCGTTAGAAACACAGTGGGTTTTGATTTTCATCCTGCTACTCAAGCTTTATGGTTTAGTGATAACGGTCGCGACATGATGGGCGATGATATTCCGCCTGATGAGTTAAACCGTGCAACGCAAGAAGGTGAGCATTTTGGTTTTCCGTATGTTCATGCCGGCGCAATTATTGACCCTGAGTTTGGGGAAGGTAAAAACATTGCCGATTACACATCGCCAGCACTTGCACTTCCAGCGCACGTAGCGCCACTAGGTATTCATTTTTATAACGGTAAGCAATTTCCAGCAAGTTATAAGCAACAATTATTTGTTGCTGAACATGGCTCATGGAACCGTTCTAAAAAGTCAGGCTATAAAGTAGGCCTTGCAACAATCGAAGTAGGTCGCGTAACTAAATATACGCCATTTATTACTGGCTTTATGAAAGACGAAACAACATTTGGACGCCCTGTTGCATTTGCAGAATTAGGTGACGGCAGTCTGTTAGTAAGCGATGATTACGCCAATGTAATCTACCGTGTAAGCTATAAGAAAAACTAGGTAAGCTTTAATGAGTGATACAGATACCTTGCTAATGCAAGGAATTGAGCAACAAACAATGGGGCGTTTTACCGAAGACGCCTATTTAAATTATTCCATGTACGTAATCATGGATCGTGCCCTACCGCATGTAGGTGATGGCTTAAAACCAGTGCAGCGTCGTATTATTTATGCGATGAGCGAATTGGGCTTGTCGGCTAACGCTAAGTACAAAAAATCAGCCCGTACAGTGGGTGACGTACTCGGTAAGTACCATCCACACGGCGACAGTGCCTGTTACGAAGCGATGGTATTAATGGCGCAGCCGTTTTCTTATCGCTACCCTTTGGTAGATGGACAAGGAAACTGGGGTGCGGCAGATGACCCTAAATCGTTTGCAGCAATGCGTTATACCGAAGCGCGTTTATCTAAGTTTTCAGAAGTACTGCTCAAAGAGCTTGGCCAAGGCACTGTTGATTGGACACCAAACTTTGATGGCACCATGGATGAACCTGTAGTATTGCCTTCTCGTTTACCGCATATTTTACTCAATGGTATAACGGGTATCGCCGTAGGTATGGCAACAGATATTCCGCCACATAACGTACGTGAAGTGGCTAGCGCATGTTGTTTATTACTTGATAAACCAAAAACAGAGCTTGAAGAATTACTTGAGCTTGTACATGCACCAGATTACCCAACAGATGCTGAAATAATTACCCCAAAAGCCGATATTCATAAAATATATAAAACCGGTCGTGGGTCTATCAAAATGCGTGCGGTTTACACCGAAGAGCATGGCGATATTGTTATTACAGCGCTGCCGCATCAATGTTCAGGTGGTAAAGTACTTGAGCAAATTGCAGCGCAAATGAACGCTAAAAAATTACCTATGATTGCTGATTTACGTGACGAGTCAGATCACGAAAATCCAACGCGTATTGTAATTATTCCGCGCTCAAACCGCATTAAAGCTGAGCCATTAATGGCGCACTTATTTGCAACCACCGATCTTGAAAAAAATTACCGCGTAAACTTAAACATGCTAGGCCTAGATGGTCGCCCGCAAGTTAAAGACTTGCGCTGTATTTTAAGTGAGTGGCTAACATTTAGACGCGAAACAGTGCGTCGTCGTTTGCAGTATCGTTTAGATAAAGTATTAGCACGTTTGCATATTTTAGAAGGTTTATTAGCAGCCTTTTTAAATATCGATGAAGTGATTGAAATCATCCGCAGCGAAGACAAACCAAAGCCTGTATTAATGGAGCGCTTTGATTTAACTGATACGCAAGCAGAAGCTATTTTAGAATTAAAACTTCGTCATTTAGCAAAACTTGAAGAGTTTAAAATTCGCGGTGAGCAAGATGAACTAGCCAAAGAGCGTGATAAATTAGCGCAAATTTTGGGCTCAGAACGTCGTATGTCGACACTGCTTAAAAAAGAAATTCAAGAAGCCGCTGAAATGTACGGTGACGATCGTCGCTCGCCAGTGATTGAGCGCTCAGAAGCGAAAGCACTTAACGAAAAAGATTTAATTCCGTCAGAGTCAGTTACTGTTGTGCTATCAGACAAAGGCTGGGCACGCGTTGGTAAAGGTCATGACTTAGATGTACAAGGCTTAAATTATCGCTCAGGTGACGGCTTTAGAGCCTCTGCTCGTGGTAAGAGTAATCAACCTGCGGTATTTTTAGATTCAGCAGGGCGGGCGTTTGCAACTGATGCGCACAGTCTACCTTCGGCGCGTAGCCAAGGGGAGCCAATGACAGGTCGTTTTAACTTAACACCAGGCGCTAATTTTGAGCACGTGGTAATGAGTGAAGACGAGCAAGTATTGCTTATGGCGTCAGATGCAGGTTACGGCTTTATTACCGACTTTAAAGACTTAGTGAGTAAAAATAAAAACGGTAAAGCGCTGGTAAGTGTCCCTAAAGGTGGAATATTACTTTCTCCTATTAGAGTGAACGATGTTGCTAGCGATTACTGTATGGCTATTTCTAACGAAGGTCGAATGCTTTTATTCCCGCTGCGAGACTTACCAAAGTTAGGCAAAGGTAAAGGTAATAAAATCATCTCTATACCAGGTGCTAAAGTACAAGCCCGTGAAGAGTTTGTAAAAGTGCTTGCTGTTGTACCACAAGGAAGCAGTGTTACGCTTCATGCTGGTAAGCGTAAACTAACGCTTAAACCAAGTGATTTAGAGCATTATCATGGTGAGCGAGGGCGTAGGGGTAATAAACTACCGCGCGGCTTACAGCGTGTTGACGAAGCCGTTGTTGAACTAACCCCACAAGATGATGAACCAATAGAAGCCATTAACGAAGAGTAACCAATTACTTTTTTGTATAAATAAAAACGGTCTGCATTTGCAGGCCGTTTTTGTTTTAAAATAAAGAGCTTGCATATTTCAGCGTACACTTGTTCGCTATTGACTCGTCTGTGTCACAAAATAACGCTATAATAATCATAATTGATCTTTGGAGAAACTCATTTGCTAGCTGTTATACGCGTTTTTATTATGCTGATGTTTATATTATTCAGTTGTATTTTTGGTTTATTACTTTCGATTGTAAGACCATTTCATCCCAATAATGTACATATTATAGCGGGCTGGTTTGGCTCAATGGCTAAAATGATTGGCGTTAAATTAGTTTTAACACGTCATGAAGATGCAATTGATGCAGGCCCTGCAGTTTATGTTGCTAATCATCAAAATAGCTACGACTTATTTACAGTGCCTGCAATGGTGCCTAAAAACTGCGTAAGTTTGGGGAAAAAGAGCTTAAAGTGGATCCCATTTTTCGGTCAGCTTTATTGGTTGTCGGGTAATATATTAATAGACAGATCGAATCGCTCCAAAGCAGCGGGAACTATCTCCAAAGCAGCCGAAAAAATTAAAAATAATGGCTTATCTGTATGGATGTTTCCAGAAGGCACACGAAGCTATGGAAGAGGGTTGCTACCGTTCAAAACAGGTGCTTTTCACACCGCAATGAGCGCAGATGTACCCATAATTCCGTTGTGTATGAATACAACACATAAAACCATTAAGCTAAATCGTTGGGATAATGGTACAATTTACATCGAAATGTTAGCGCCTATACCGCTTGATAAAGAAATTAGCGCGCGTGAGCATGCTAAAAGCGTGCATAGCATTATGGCTGCTAAAATAACTGAATTAGATGCTCAAGTGAGAGAAAAATAATGGAAAACTGGCGTGAAATAAGTGAAGACATCGTAAGTTCACTACTTGAAGATGGATCAGATCCTGAAATACTTTATGAAGTAGAACACCATTTTGTGTGTGAAGACTTCCCTAAACTAGAGCAAGCTGCATTGGCTGCTTTTAAATTAGGCTACGATGTTGAAGAGCCAGCAGAGCTTGAGCTTGAAGATGGCAGTAAAATTTGGAGCTTTGACATTGTAGTTGAAGCTGAGCTAGACGTAGACGTTATTATGGAAGACGTTGATAAGCTAGCGCAACTAGCCGTTGAGTGCGATGTTGAATACGACGGTTGGGGCACTTACTTTCAAGAGTAATTAATTACCCAGCATTAGAAAAATAGTAAAGGCGAGCATTTAACAATGCTCGCCTTTTTTTAGTTTTACTCCCTGTTTAAGCTTTAAATACACTCATTAGCCTCTATATAAATCAAAAATGTACATTACCAATTTAAATATGGTTATTACCAATTTGAAATTAGGCTTTAATTTATCTCTATTTTTATTTTTTATTCATACTAAATTAATATTGTCCATAATTATTGGTAAGCAGTGTTATTTATTTTTTAGTACTTATGTCTGAAATTAAAATTTATTTTTAAAAATTAATTCGTTACTTAATAAAATATAATGTGTTGATTAAATTGAAAATTAAATTTGTTTTTAATTGGTAATAAAGATGTAAGTAATACTTATTTGCTGTACCACACTGTGTTGACATATTGGTAACAATAAATATAACCTTTACCCCGCCTTCGGGCATACTTTTTGGTAATGTTAATTGGTAAGTTTTATTTGCCATTTAAATTACCATTACTATTCATACACAATTAAAAACCTGTATAGCGGTAAGATCTAAGTGTTAGTGAATTTCACTAACCTAAGTAGTTAGGTTGTTTTTATGTTCAGGTTTAAAGGAATAAAGATAATGATTAACCACAAGAAATTGTTTATTTGCACTGCAATTACTGCAACCTCAGCGTTATCTCACGCTGCAACTATTAATAACCCTGGCTTTGAAAGCGGTTTTAGTAGTTGGAACGAAACTGAGCCAGCGGCTATTTCATCTGATGCATATAGCGGATCTAAATCGTTAAAAATTCAGGGTAGTCCTGCACGTGTTTATCAATTAGTAAATATTCAGCCAAACACTGAATATACGTTAAGTGCTTATGTACTTGGTAAAGGGCAGATTGGGGTTAACGACTTAAACGGTTTATTTAAAAACAAAACCTTTGATGTATCGTCTTGGACTAAGGTAACTAAAACGTTTACTTCAGCGAATACCAATTCACTGCAAGTATTTGCTAAGCATTACAATAGCTCAAGTGATGTACGCTTTGATAATTTTACATTAGTTGAGGGCAGTAATAATGGCGGTGGCACTGATGATGGTGCAGGATCTGGAGACGGTACAACGATTCCAAGCAGCATTACAAGTGGTAGTGTTTTTGATTTAGAAGGGGATAGCCCTAACCCGTTAGTTAACGATAGTACGTTAGTGTTTGTACCTTTGGAGGCACAGCATATTACGCCTAACGGGAATGGCTGGCGTCATGAGTACAAGGTAAAAGAAAGCTTGCGTGTTGCCATGACACAGTCTTACGAAGTATTTGAAGCAACTGTAAAAGTTGAAATGTCTGATGGCGGTAAAACAATTATTTCACAGCACCACGCCAGCGATACTGGGACTATTTCTAAAGTGTATGTTTCAGATACTGATGAATCAGGTTTTAACGACAGCGTAGCGGGTAATGGCATTTTTGATGTCTATGTTCGTTTGCGTAATACCAGTGGCAATGAAGAAAAATTTGCGCTAGGTACTATTACAAGCGGTGAGTCATTTAACTTGCGAGTGGTAAATAATTACGGCGATGTAGATGTAAGTGCACTAGGTAATTCGTTTGGTATTCCTGTAGAAGATGATTCTGAATCTTACTTTAAGTTTGGTAACTACTTACAGTCTCAAGATCCAAATACTCTAGATAAATGCGGTGAAGCAGGTAACTCTAATTCATTCAAAAATTGCTTTGAAGATTTAGGCATTACCCAATCAAAAGTAACAATGACTAATGTTACTTATACCCGTCAAACAAACTAAGTAGCCACTTAATATGGCCACTCAATTGAGTGGCCATATTAAATATGCGTTTTAATTTACAGCCATTTTTTATTTTTAAAATACACACCAATACCGCCAGTGAGTACAATTAAAAATATGACAAAAGCACTAAACGCATAAGGGCTCTCTGTACCAGGAATACCTCCTACGTTTACACCTAAAAGCCCCGTTAAAAAGCCCAGTGGTAAAAAAAGTGCTGCCACTACAGACATAACATACATTCGCTGGTTTAACTGCTCAGAAACTTGGTTAGTGATTGTTTGCTGAATAATTTGCGCACGCTCAATCGAACTATCTAGCTCTTCAAGATAACGAATTAATAAGTTAGTGGTTTCATTAAGTTTTGCTTTATCGTCATCTAATAACCATAGGTAGTGGTTATTTACCATTGAGCTAAGGGCTTCTTTTTGCGGTTTTAAATAACGTTTTAAGGCAATAGTTTGGCGTCGCAATTGTGATAAGCCTTGGTTGTCAAACTTTTTACTTGGTTCATCTATTTCTTCTTCAAACTCGTCGAGTGTTTCATCTAGTGAGTCAATAACGCTTTGCATACGTGAGGTTAATTTTTGTGTAATAGAGCACACTAATTCAGAAATGTTGCATGGGCCTTTATTTTCATTTAAACAGGCGAGCGTATCTTGCACCGATAATAAACGGCGCTTACGGGTAGTAATAAGAATGTCTTCGCTAATAAATAAACGAATTGAAACCATGTCTTCAGGGCTTTGTGCTGGATTTAAATTTACACCACGTAAAAATAACATGTGCCCGTTAGTTGTAGCCGTAATACGTGGGCGTGTTTCATCAGCAATTAAAGACTCTAGTTCGTAATCGTTTAAATGAGGCTGTGCCTTGAGCCATTCAACTGCCTCACTTTGGCTATAATCCATGTGCACCCAAAGTTTACCTTGGCTTGGTTGCCAGCTATTTAGCTCATTAGTGCTTCCAATAGGACGAGCGCCGCCTTGTCCATCAAGTACAAGTGCATGTAGTAAACCATTAATCATAATTAGTTCTCATAATAGTGTATTTTTAATACTGTTAACTATAGTGTATCTACTTAGTTGCTTACAGGCTTACCTTTACTTTTAATAAGTTAAGCTTAAATAGCAAAATATATGCAGAGCCTCTATGTTGAGCAAAGTGGCATTAAAGTACGGCTTAGCAAGGCGTGCATTGTGTGACCAGTTGCTTAAAAAGATCAATTTAATTTACTAATCGACTAGATAAATTTATTTCATTGGTGTTTTTTGACCTGTAGAGTATAAGTCACTTTTTTATTAAGGGCACATTTATGACAGCAAAGATCACAGTTGGTTGGCGTGAGTGGTTAAGTTTACCTGAGCTTGGTATTAACGAGATAAAAGCAAAAATTGATACTGGCGCTCGCACTTCATGTATTCATGCAATTAACATTGAAGAATACGAAGTTGACTCAGAAAAATGGGTTAAATTTACGGCCCAACCACTGCAAGATGATGAACAAACACAAGTCACTTGCAATGCAAAAGTTAAAAAAATGAAGTACGTAACCAGCTCAAGTGGGCAAAAAGAGCTACGCTACTTTATAGAAACTACATTACATGCAGGCGAGCATAGCTGGCCTATCGAGCTTACTTTAACAAGCCGTGCAACAATGAAGTTTAGAATGTTATTAGGGCGTACAGCCATGGAAAATCGTATAGTCGTTGACCCGGCTTTATCTCAACTATTAGGTCGTAAGGTTTAACTATGAAAATCGGTATTTTATCTCGTAACAGAAAGCTATATTCAACACGTCGCTTAATTGAGGCAGCAGAAGCACGCGGCCACGAAGTTAAAGTGATTGATGCATTGCGTTGTTATATGAATATCAACTCTGAGCAACCAGAAATTCACTATCGCGGTGAAAACTTAAAAGAATTTGACGCAATTGTCCCGCGTATTGGTGCATCGGTTACATTTTATGGCTGTTCGGTACTTCGTCAGTTTGAAATGATGGGTGTTTATCCTGTAAACGAATCAGTCGCTATTTCTCGTTCGCGCGATAAATTACGTTCACTTCAGTTACTTTCGCGCAAAGGCGTTGGTATGCCAGTAACAGGTTTTGCCAGCAAACCCGATGACGTAAAAGACTTACTAGAAATGGTAGGCGGTGCACCTGTTGTAATTAAATTACTTGAAGGCACACAAGGCATTGGTGTTGTACTTGCTGAAACACGCAAAGCAGCTGAAAGTGTTATTGAAGCGTTTATGGGCTTAAAAGCCAATATTATGGTTCAAGAATATATTAAAGAAGCGGGTGGTGCAGACATACGTTGTTTTGTACTAGGCGACAAAGTAATCGCAGCAATGAAGCGCCAAGCACAAGAAGGTGAGTTCCGCTCTAACCTTCACCGTGGTGGTAGCGCTACGTTAGTTCGCATTACTCCAGAGGAACGTAAAACGGCAGTAGCAGCGGCTAAATCAATGGGCTTAAATGTAGCGGGAGTTGATTTACTTCGCTCATCTCGTGGGCCACTTGTGATGGAAGTTAACTCATCACCGGGTTTAGAGGGCATTGAAATAGCAACAGGTAAAGATATTGCAGGTATGGTGATTGATTTCATCGAAAAAAATGCCTCAAGTAAAGGAACAGCAACACGTGGCAAAGGTTAAAATTAACCGTCCTTTTTCCTTATTAGGAGAAAATGTAGGCGTAGGCGAGCGTAAAACGCTTGCCTTAGAAGCAGCTAAGCTTTACACCCATTCACCACTTAATATTCCTATTGAAGTGGTTAATGGTGTAATGGAAGGCCCTGTGCTTATGGTGTGTGCGGCTATTCATGGTGATGAGCTAAATGGTGTAGAAGTTGTGCGTCAGTTACTTGCTAAAATAGATCCAAGCCAACTGCGCGGAACAATAATCGCTGTGCCTATTGTGAATGTGTTTGGCTTTATTCACAAATCGCGTTATTTACCAGATAGACGCGATATGAATCGCAGTTTCCCAGGTTCTGAACGTGGTTCATTAGCTGGGCGTATGGCTTATATGTTTTTTAATCAAGTGGCAGTACATTGTACTCACATTATTGATTTGCATACTGGCGCTATTCATCGTACTAATTTACCGCAAATTCGCGCTAATTTAGAAGATGAAGCAACCGCTGAAATGGCTAAAGCATTTGGTACGCCGGCGGTTATAAATGCATCCCTTCGTAATGGTTCATTACGCAGTGAAGCCGCAAACTTAGGTATACCTGTTATTACTTATGAAGCAGGCGAAGCGCTACGCTTTGACCCTATCGCTATTGCGGCAGGTGTGCAGGGCGTTGATTATGTTATGCGTCATTTAAAAATGATCCGTGGCAAGCGCCCTAAAAAGTTACCAGATCCTATTATTGCAGGTTCTACTAGTTGGATACGTGCAGAGGTTGATGGCATTGTGCGTGCACAAGTATCACTAGGGGAGCATGTAACTAAAGGGCAAGTGCTTGCATATATAAGTAGCCCTCTAGGGGATTCTGAGCTTGAGCTTTTAGCGCCTAAAGGCGGTATTGTTATTGGTCAGCAAACGATGCCATTGGTAAATGAAGGTGATGCGGTATTCCACCTTGCTTACTTTGCAAACGACAATAGTTTAGTAGAGCAGCAACTAGAGAACTTTATTGATGAGATAAATGATTTAGATGACGAGCTTAAAACAGCTGAACTAAATAACTAATAGCTAAACTAAATTCTGTTTAGCTAAGCATTAAAAAGCCGCAGTAGGTAATTACTTACTGCGGCTTTTTTGTGAATATGATTTTTTAAACTATGTTTTTTTAGGACCAATAATACGCTTTATAACAGGGGGTTTAGTTGGCTTTGGTTCTTTATTTAAAACCATGACAGGACGGGTCACAAATAAATTGTTAGGGTAAATTACACGGTGCCCATCAATATGTTCAAGTACTACATTCATTAAGCCCATTTCAACAATGCGCCCTTCAACATGATTCGCACCATCAATAATTCGTACCCAATAACCAACGCGGCAATCGTTTTGAATAAACATCAGTAAAAATGCGGTGAGGTTACTCAATAATGACCAAGCGGCAAAAAGCGCTACCCCTAACATGGCAAATAAAGAAGAGCCTAAAACCAATAAACCACGCAGCTCTATACCCCAAAATACTAAAACCAAACACAGTACTACAAAGGCGAGTATAATTTTTAGTAAAAGCTCTGCACGGTATTTTCGGTGTAAATCTACTTTGCCTTTAATCGCTTTTTCGAGTAGTTTTTTGGTTATTTTTAATAGAAGAGGGAAAACCAAAATAGCGATTATAGTTACAACTAACTTATATTGTGATGCAAACAATTCTAAAACTTCTATTATTTCCACATTAGGTCCTGAACTTTCATAACAATTTAATGCAATTGGTATTAGTTTAACGTGTTTGTATTATTTAAAAAGTGTTTTTAACGCTTACTAGCCACTGGACTGAGTCTACATCGTCGTAGCTATCGACTGGGGCTGCAATATCAATGTGGATCATGGTTCCTGAATTTGCACGACTTGGTGCTAAACGAAGACCCACGCCTATATTTTTTAATACATGTGCGTTTTCGCCATTATCTTTATCGTTAAACCATGCTCTGCCTACATCTACAAAAGCTGCGCCACCCACTTTAAATAATTGTAGTAAGTCGTACTCCCAGTAATAGCGTTTTTCTAGATTAACTAAAAAGCTACGGTCGCCATGTTGATAATCCATAGGGTAACCACGCAGGCCTGTTTCGCCGCCTAAAGTAAGTTGTTGATCAGCAGTCAGGTTTTTTGCGTATTGCACGCGGGCTTTAACATACCAAGATTGGTCTTCACTGGTATTTAAATAATATTGTACTTGGCTGGTGGCCATAAAGTTTTCGAGTTTTTTCTGTTCTTTATTCCAATAGCCATCAATATCAGCACTAAAACGCCATAAGGTATTATCGTTAGTAAAGTGGGCTTTTTTAAAGTTAAAAGAATACACCGCGCGGCTGTCGTCATTACTTAATGATTCGTCTGAATAGCCAATTAAGCTTTTAATATTCCAGCCTAAGTTTAAATCCTCAGTGCGAGATATACTGTCAAAATTGCGTACTTTTATGTAGTTATCTTCAAACCAATGGCCGCTTATAAAGGGATAACTTAAACTTCTGTCATCGGCAAGTGGTGCAAATGTAGTGTCTATAGCTTCAAAGGTATGCTGCTCGTCGGTATAACCTAAGGTTAAGCGTTGGGTCCAATTATTATTAAGCGCTTTAGAGTGTCCTATAAATACACGGTTTAAATCGGTAGTTTGATCAAATTCGCTAAACTCTTCGCCGCGTTTATATAGTGACTCTTCGCGCTGCTCAGAATAGCTTAAAATACCGTAACTAAAAGGGGTGTCTATCGCGTAAAATGGATAGGTTAGCTCAAGTAAATGGCGCTTGCCATCGCTGTTATCAGCGTACTCTAAACGGCCGCGGTAGCGAGTAGATAAAATATTAGGATCGTCGTAAACAAATAAATAACCGCTACGATCGCTGTCAGTCGTGCGTGACAAAGAAAGGCGCTTCCCCCAACCAAGCAGGTTTGATTCTCTAAAACCTATACTTGATTTATTTTCTCCGCCGCTACGGCTAAAGTTTACTTCAGGTAAAAGTGTCCATAAATCACGGGTAACCACTTCTACATTAACGTCACCGTCGCAGTTTTCGATTGCACTAATTTGTGCATCATATAAGTAGCTTTCTTTACGAAGTAGGCGCTCAGACTCTGCAAGCTTTTTAGCGTCGTACTTGTCACCAGGGGAGAATAATAAAAGGTTATTAATAACATCGGGCTCTGTTTGAATATGAGCGCGATTAGCAAATCGGAATAAGGCATTATTTTCCTCTTCAAGCTCAGTATTAAATACATTAAGTTGCTTGAGCTTTATTGAGGCTATTTTAGCGTTACTATTACTGTGTGTGAGGGTTGTTTTGTCTTGAACTTCTCGGCGTAAGTTTTTATTTGTGCTTAAATCTGTCTGTTCTACAAGGCAGTTATCAGTTTTCGTTGAAGATTGTTGTGCGAATGTATTTGGCACATAAAAGCTTAAAACCGTTAAGCTAATACAACATTGTGCTATCCATTTCTTGTTCACCATTAAACCTCTTTACTGCAACGTAGCAAATGACTATCGTAATATCAGCTTACATCATTGTTATTATAATGTAAGTAAAAGGTATGGATTTTGAAACTAATTAATTGTTACCCGTTTTCACTTTTGTTAATGAAGACTGCTTAGGTAAATTTGACGTTTAAAATTAGCCTAAATAAAAGGCAAGTGCAGCTAATAAGTGTTCTGCTTCAGCACCTTCGCCATTAATCCAGACACTTTGACTGTAATGTTCGTAGTTTAAGTTAAAGGTATGGTGATTATAAGTAAAACGAACTTGATGACGATCGGCGCCTGCAGAGTATTCGTTGATGGTTATGTCATTTGAGTGTAAAAAGAGTGTACTCCACAGTTCAAAGTCTTCATCGTGTGGAGGCTCGACTGGTGTAATTAAAATGAATTTGTGAGCGTGGTCATATTCTATTTGGGTCATAATGCTCTTAATTAGTAGCTAGGTAATGTCGAATTGCCGTTAAAAATTCGCCGCCGTACTTATTTAACTTAGTAAAACCAACACCTGAGACCTTTAAAAATTCACTGTCGTTTGTTGGCATAAGCTGCGCCATTTCGGCTAACGTTTTATCATTAAATACTACATAAGGTGGCACATCGTCGGCATCAGCAAGTTCTTTACGAAGTGCGCGCAGGCGAGCAAACAGTTTTTTGTCGTAATTAAATTGCGCTAACTTATCTTGATAAACGTGTTTGGCTTGCAGGCGTGGCTCGGCTAATTGCAGTGCGTATTCACCTTTTAAAATTACACGCGCGGCTTCTGTTAATCTAAGTGACGCACCTTGTGTTATATCTTGGCTAAGTAAGCCTTGATGAATAAGCTGGCGTAAAATACTGAGCCAAAACTCACTGCTTTTATCTTTACCTATGCCGTAGGTACTTAACTCATGATGATTATTATCGCGTATGCGGCTAGTATTTGCACCGCGAAGTAATTCAACAATATAACCAAGTCCAAAACGTTGTCCCGCTCTGTACACACACGAAAGTGCTTGCTGGGCGACTAACGTACCATCAAAGCTTTTTGGCGGATTTAAGCAAATATCGCAGTTGCCACAAGGTTCGCGTTGATATTCACTAAAGTAGTTAAGTAATATTTGACGACGACATGTTTGCGCTTCGGCAAAGCTTGCCATTGCGTTAAAGCGTTGTTCTTCTACGCGGCGGCGTTGCTCGTCGTCTATGTCTTCAAAAAAGCGCCTTACGCGACCTATATCAGCTGGGTCAAAATACATTATAGCTTCTGCGGCAAGTCCATCTCGCCCAGCTCGACCTGTTTCTTGATAGTAAGACTCTATACTTTTTGGAATATCGTAATGCAGTACAAAACGCACGTTAGGCTTATTTATACCCATACCAAAGGCAACGGTTGCGACCACTATTTGAATATCGTCACGGGCAAAACCAGTTTGAACAAACTGTCGTTGCTCATTACTCATACCAGCATGGTAAGCGGCAGCGTTTAACCCTGCATCAGCCAATTTTTCGGCAATGTCGTCTACGCGTTTACGGCTGGTGCAATAAATGATACCGCTTTGGCTTTTTTGCTCCTTTAGGTAGCGAAGCAATTGCACCATAGGTTTAAATTTTTCTTCTATGGTGTAACGAATATTGGGGCGATCAAAGCTGCCAGTATGAATATAAGGCTGTTGTAGTTTTAATTGCTCAACTATATCAAACCGTGTGGCTTTATCGGCGGTGGCGGTTAATGCCATCATTGGGACATGTGCAAAACGTTGCTTTAATTCGTTTAAGCGAAAGTAATGAGGTCTAAAGTCATGACCCCAATGCGACACACAGTGCGCTTCGTCAATAGCAAATAAACTCACATTTAAATGCGATAAACGCTCTAAAAATTCGTGTTGTAATACTTTTTCAGGCGCCACATATAAGAGCTTAATTTGCCCCTGATGAAGCTGTTGATACACCAATTGCTGTTCTTCTCGTGCTAAGCTGTTATTAACGTAAGCGGCTTTTACCCCAAGAGCTTGCAGTTGCGTTACCTGATCTTGCATTAGCGATATAAGCGGAGATATAACAATGGTTACGCCTTCGAGTACTAAAGCAGGGATTTGGTAGCACACCGATTTTCCGCCGCCAGTAGGAAGCAGTACAAGCGAGTCTTGACCGTTAATAGCGGCATCAATAACTGCTTTTTGACCGTCGCGAAATTCACTGTAGCCAAACACTTGTTTGAGGACAGTTTCGGGTTTACGCACAAGGGTGCTAGAAGGTGGAGTTGATGTATTCATTGGCGGGTATTTTAGTGGTTTTTTAGTGAGATGTCTTTAGCTGAGTTACTTGATAAATTATTTAAGTGGAGTCTCGTAGTTTTACACTATGTATGTTTTACTCATCTTACCTGTTTTGACATAGAGAATAATAATGAATAAAGAAATGTTAATTGAACAAGTAGGCGCGTTATTTGTAAATGGCATGCCGTTTAACCAGTTTTTACAAATATCGGTTGAGTCGTTAAGCCCTGAACAGGCCAAAATTACGTTCCCGTGGCAGGATGTACTAATTGGTAATCCTGCGCAAAAAATACTCCATGGTGGTGTTATTTCAGCCGTACTTGATAATGTAGGCGGTATGCTCGCTGCAGCAAGTGTAATTGATAAACTCACCGATTTAGATATCACAAGTGTGCAAACAAAATTAGCCACGCTTGGGACTATCGACTTACGTACTGATTATTTGCGCCCTGGTAAAGGAGAGAGCTTTACTGCCAGCGCAACACTTATTCGTTCAGGTAATAAAGTATGTGTATGCAGAATGGAATTACATAACGAACAGTCTGTTCAAATTGCTTTTGGAACCGGTACGTATTTAGTTGGATAAAACGCGCGTGGCAAGTAAACTAGCGGCCTTTTAAATCACTAAGTGTTTATTATGTCGATTGATACCGAGCAGCGTAAAGGTGCTATTTTTGCTTGTCTTGCTTTTTTTATGTGGGGTCTTGCGCCAATATACTTTAAGTTAATTCAGCATGTTACTGCCTTTGAAATTTTAATGCATCGGGTTGTTTGGTCGGTTGTATTTTTAGTACTGGTAGTAAGTATTTTAAAGTATTGGGACAAAGTAAAACGCATCATTGTTCAGCCTAAGCTTTTGCTTATGCTTGTCATTACCTCTGCACTGCTTGGGTTTAACTGGGGTTTATTTATATGGGCTATAAATAATAACCATATGCTTGATGCGAGTTTGGGCTATTACATAAACCCTCTTTTAAATGTATTGCTGGGAATGCTCTTTTTAGGTGAACGCCTGCGTAAGTTTCAAGGCGTAGCAGTAGCACTTGCCTTTAGTGGTGTTGTACTGCAGCTAATTAGTTTTGGCTCGTTTCCGGTAGTTGCATTTTCATTGGCTATATCGTTTGCGCTTTATGGTTTAATACGTAAAAAGTTACCTGTTGAAGCTCTGCCTGGTATTTTACTTGAAGCACTTATATTACTGCCTGTCGCACTTATTTATTGGTGGTTAATGGTGCCTACAGCAACATCAAGCCTGCCAGCTAATGATTGGCATACTAATGTACTACTGATTAGTGCAGGTATTGTAACTACATTACCACTGCTGTGTTTTACCGGTGCAGCTAAGCGTTTGCAATATACTACACTTGGCTTTTTTCAATACATTGGGCCAAGCTTAATGTTTATACTAGCTGTGGTGTTTTATGGTGAAGTGTTTGATGCAGAGCGTGTAGTAACATTTGCATGTATTTGGAGTGCACTGGCTATTTTTAGTTGGGACTCTTACCATCAATCACGCAAACGTAAAAAAGCGGCTATTACAGCCGCAGAAGTATAATTAACTAATAAAATGGTTAACTAACTACTTTATTACGACCAGATTCTTTAGCGTCGTAAAGCTTTAAGTCGGCCTGTTTTAAAAGTTCATCAATTTGATAAACAGGCCCGTTTGCAAAGCCAATAGAAATGGTGAATTTTATTTTAGCTTTACTAAACTCTTGGCTATTCATTTCTATAAAATACCTAAAGCCTTCAAGGCGTTTAAGGGCTTCTTGTTTATCTGCATCTATAAAATAAACTGCAAACTCTTCACCACCTAAGCGCGCTACTAAGTGCTTTTTAAAGTATTTACTGAAGCAAATAGAGAGCCCTTTTAATACTTCGTCGCCAACATCGTGTCCGTATGTATCGTTAATTGATTTAAAGTGATCAATATCAAGCATAGCTAAAGCACCGTCACCTTTAGTATGTTTTATTTGCTTTAATGATTTTTCAGCTTCTTCAAAAAAGTAACGACGATTTGGTAAATTAGTTAAATAATCCGTGTTGGCTTGTCGCCTTATGGTGGCTATAAGGTCTAACATATCGACGTTTTGACTAAGCCTGCAGTAAAACTCTTCGCTATTAAAAGGTTTGTGCAAATAATCGTTTGCGCCATTTTTTAAAAATAAACTAGAAAGCCCTACAGAGTCAGAACCCGAAATACCAATAATAGCTTTTTCATCATTGCTGTATAAGCGGCGAATCTCGCTACATAGTTCATCGCCATTCATATTGGGCATTTCATTATCAGTAATAATAACTGAAATATCAGGTGAAGCTTCAAGCAGGTTTAACGCTTCTTGTCCGTCTTGTGCTTCAATAATTTGATACTTATGGCGCACTAATAAACTACAAATGTATCGTCGGGTCGATTTAGAGTCGTCAACAACGAGTACTTTTACATTTTCGTTGCGAGGCAGGCGCTGTAACTGTTTTTCGAGGTACTGATAAGCTTGTTTATTTTCTTTAATGATGTAATCGATGATTGGGTATTTTTCTACAGTGTCGCGAGTTTTTTTATCAATATTGCCCGTCATTACAATAGTTGGAATGTCTGCATTAATAGTACAAGGTATAGCCTCACCTAATGGGGCATCAGGTAATATGAAGTCAACTACAGCGCAAAAATAGCTATTTTTACTTATAAGCTCTTTTGTTTGCGCTAATGACTCAGCTATATCAACTTCATAACCAGCCTTAAGCGCGATGTGCTTTTGCACTCGCGCCATGGCAGGTGTATCTTCAACTATTAGTATTTTTCGCGTCACGGAACAACCCTATATATATTTTGCAAAAATATTTGCTTATACAAGTTGTAACTGTTAAAACGCAAAAAAGCAAATAACTTAAATACTTACAGATTATCCGCTTCTGAATAATACTCTTGGCTAATCGGCGCCGGGCTCGACATTTTTGAACGGCCAAATAAAGTATGAAACTTAGTTTTGCAGGTCGTTAGTTTTAAGTATTTTACCCAAGCTCGTTCGATTGGGTTGGTAGGTTCTTGTGAGCCAGTTACGACTGCTACAAACTGTTCTTGGTGTTCGTTTTGCGGCTCAATTGTTTTACTGTATAAGCCTTTTAAAACAACTCCGTGTTGTTCAAGTATGCTGGCTTCTAATAAGGTGAAGTTTCCGCTGCGGCTAAAGCCTCGTGGAAAGTTTTGATCATCATAAAATTGACGTTGGCTAACAAATGCTTGGCGTAGTAATGAAATGTTATTGCTCATAGCTTTATCCTCATACCTTAGTAATTAGCTGGAGTATGATGCAAGTTTGGCAATTTATTAAACAAATTATTTTTATCGTGAGGATAAAAAATTGGATATCGATTTATTAAAAACATTCGTTGAGGTAGTGCGTACGCGTCACTTTGGTAAAGCGGCCGAAAACCTTTATATTACGCAGTCTGCAGTGAGCTTTAGAATTCGCCAATTAGAGCAAGGGCTTGGTGTTAATTTGTTTATTCGCCAGCGTAATAACATTCAACTTACAGCACCTGGCGAGCGCTTATTACCGCACGCGCAAATGATTATTACAGGTATGCAGCGCGCCAAAGTAGATGTTGCGCTTGCCGATAATATGCATAAGCAAATTAGCTTAGCAGGAACGCCTAATATTTGGGATGCTTTTTTACAGTTTGGTATAACAAATATTGTATCGGCGATGCCGGGCGTGTCGTTGGTTGCAGAAGTTAAAGCACAACAAGAAAGCACTCGACTATTATTAGAGCGCACGCTTGATTTGGCAATATTGTTTGATCCACCAAAAGTAGACGAGTTAGTAGTAGAGCGAATTTGTGAGTTGCCAATCATTCCTGTAAGCGGATATGACACAGCAACCAACGAAAACTTTTTTGATAATCAGTATGTATATGTTGATTGGGGAACTACTTTTTCTATTTGGCATGCACGCCAGTTTACAGGAAAAACGCCACCTTACTTTAGAACTAGCACAGGACGTATTGCACTTGATTTAATACTGCAATGTGGCGGCAGTGCATTTATACCTCAAGTATTGGTAGAAGGGCATTTAGAAAAAGGTGAACTGTTTCATGTTAAAGATGTAGAAAATACCTCGCGAGACGTGTTTATAGCGTATCACAGAGACAACGAGCAAAAAGAGTTAATAGAAACCTTAGTTAATTTACTATCGCAAATGACCCCAAGCTTGTCATTGAAGAAAAGTAAGTAAGTTCGGCCGTTTATTAGGCTTTCATGTTATTTTGATTTCAAATTTAATGCATTTTTATTAATAAAAAAAGACATTAATATTTCCATTGTAATATTACTGTCATTTAGCGGTGACAAAATGCAGCAGTTTTAAAAATTAGTCTTTTGTGATTATCCAAGGAAATAACATGAAATTTGTAAAATCGAGCTTATGCTTAGCACTGTTAAGTGGTTTATCTTTTAATGCACTTGCCGATGTAGACATTTACGGTAAAGCGAATGTAACAGTGCAATCATCTGATGACGGCGAAGGGTCTTTTACTGAGATAAAAAGTAATGCATCTCGTCTTGGTGTTAAAGGTTCTGAAAAAATAAATGATAGTTTAGAAGCGGTATATAAGTTTGAGTTTCAAGTTGATGTGTCTGATGCTGATTCAAAAGGCGATAACGACGACAATATTTCTGCGCGTAACCAATACGTTGGTTTAAAAGGTGCGTTTGGCCAAGTGGTTATTGGTCGTAACGATACTGCGCTTAAACAATCTCAAGGTAAGTTAGACTTGTTTAACGACCTTGAAGGCGATATTAAAAATGTATTTAAAGGTGAAAACCGTTTAGGGAATACTGTTAGTTATTCATCAAACTCATACGAAGGTTTTAAAGTACTTGCTACTTTTGTAGCTGAAGATGATGTAGACGCTGATAACGGTTACTCAATGGCGGNTGCCTCTATCGCAGCCGATAGTGAAGTAAATGGCTACGATGTAGTACGCGCGTCAATCCAAGGTAAAGTTGAAAACTTTAAGTTAGGTGCAATGTACCAAACACAAGAAAAAGTTGACGGCAGCGCAGAAGCGGATGGTTATCTATTAAATGCAGCTTACAGCATGGGTAACAACACATTTAAAGTACAATACCAAGACATGGACTTTGACGACAGCGACGATAAGTCAGCAATATCAGTTGGTCTTGATCACAAATTAAATAAAAACATTAAAGTATTTGGCTTTTACTCAAGCTTCGACATGGACAACAACGTTGACCAAGACTACGTAGGCTTAGGTATGGAATACAAGTTTTAACTATTCGCTAAATTAGTTAAAACACTCCCTTTTAATCGCGCTCTTTTGAGTGCTGTTTTTTTTGCTTTAAATTATTTACTTAGCCGCCCATAATAGAGCTTCATTTGGAATGAGGTGCGAGTCCTCGACTGTTCTCGCAACTGTAATTAGCGCAAAGCTTTAAGTCAGATACAAATGGTATAATACCAATTTTATTAAAAACATGATCTTTCTAGCGAATTATATAACTTACTAACTTCGTTAAAAATTATTTATATAGAAAAAGTATATGTCATAATTTCCGCCTTGTTATTAAGCTATTTATTTGTCGCTATAATAAATCACTAATTTAATACAATTGGTATGAATTCTTTTAACGAGCGGGTTTACTCATTTTTTCTTGTAGTGCATTAGTATTTTTATCGCATTTTTAGTGAGTTTAACCTAGGGTCTGTTGAACTTTGCGGATTAAAATTTGTTCAAACTAGGGGCTATTTAATCGCGGCGCGAGGTTTGTAACCTAGTGGGCTCGATAACTGCTCCTGCGTTATTCTAATGGCTTACATCCATGTAAGAATAAGTAAAAACCGAGCAA